>CANQIH010000018.1 GCA_947624035.1 uncultured Oscillospiraceae bacterium
CCCAGGCATGCGCCGGGCCATGCAGGAGATGGTGCGCAGCCGCCTCACCAGCGTGCAGCGCATCGCCGTAGCCAAGGACATGCTGGACGGGGCGGACGTGCTGAAGGCCGTCATGAGCTCGGACGTGGACAAGCTCCAGGCCTCCCTGGAGGGCATCGACAGGGCCAGCTTCGCCGCGGCGGTGGATGCCATCCAGCGCGCGGAGCACCTTTACATCGTGGGCATGCGCTCCTCGGCGTGTCTCGCCAGCTTCATGGGCTTCTACATGAATCTGCTGGCCGAGGACATGCGCCTTATCCACGACACCACCACGAACGAGGTCTATGAGCAGATCATGCACATCGGGCCGGGGGACGTGTACTTCGGCATCAGCTACCCCCGGTACTCCTCCAGCTCCATCAAGGCCATGGAGTTCGCCCGGCGCCGGGGCGCCACGGTCATTGCCCTCACGGACAGCGAAAGCTCCCCCCTGGCACCGCTGGCGGACATCAAGCTGTACGCCAAGAGCGACATGGTGTCCTTCGTGGACTCCCTGGTGGCGCCCATGAGCCTCATCAACGCCATCATCGTGGCGGTGGCGGCCGGCAAGCGGGAGAATCTGGCGGAGACCTTCGACTATCTGGAGCAGCTCTGGAGCGAATACGGGGTCTTTACCGTTGAAAGCTGACGTCGTTGTGATCGGAGGCGGGGCCGCCGGCATGATGGCGGCCGGTACCGCGGCGGAGCAGGGCGCCTCGGTGGCGCTGCTGGAGCCCAACGAAAAGCTGGGCCGGAAGGTGCGCATCACCGGCAAGGGCCGGTGCAACGTGACCAACAACTGCTCTGTCAAGGCCTTTCTGGAAAATGTGCTCACCAACCCGAAATTTCTCTACAGCTCCATCACGGCCTTCCCGCCGGAGGCGGCCATGGCCTTTTTTGAGGGCCTGGGCGTGCCATTGAAGACCGAGCGGGGGGACCGGGTGTTCCCCGTGTCCGACGACGCCAACGACGTGGCGGAGGCTCTGGCCCGGTGGCTGAGGGGCCTGGGCGTGCGGGTGGTGCGAAACAGCGCCCTGTCGGTTGCCTTGGACGAGACCGGCGCGGTCCGGGCCGTGGTCACGGACAGGGGGGAGATGGCCTGCCGGGCGGCAGTGCTGGCAACCGGCGGCGTGAGCTATCCCGCCACCGGCTCCACCGGGGACGGCTGCCGCATGGCGTCGGCCCTGGGCCACCGGATCGTGGCGCCCCGGGCCTCTCTGGTGCCTTTGGAGAGCCCGGCACCTTACTGCGCGGCGATGGCGGGGTTCGCGCCCCGGAACGTGGACCTGACCGTTCTGGAGGACGGGAAGCGGATATACAAGGAGCGGGGCGAGCTGCTGTTCTCTCACTTCGGCGTCACGGGCCCCCTGGTGCTGTCCGCCAGCGCCCACATGCGCCGCTGGGGCGAGCGGCGGTATGAGCTGGAGATCGACTTCAAGCCCGCCCTGGACGAGGAAAAGCTGGACGCCCGGGTGCTGCGTGACTTTGAGAAGTACCGAAACCGTGACTTTTTGAACGCCCTCGCGGACCTGGCGCCCAGGTCCCTGATCCCGGTGCTGGCGGAAATGTCCGGCGTGCCGGGAGAGACGAAGGTCCACGACGTGACCCGGGAGCAGCGCCGGGCCCTGGTGCGGACGCTGAAGCACTTTCCGGTGCCTGTCTCCGGCCCCCGGCCCATCGCGGAGGCCATCGTCACCAGTGGGGGCGTGGACGTGCGGGAGATTGACCCCCGGACCATGGGCTCCAAGCTGGTGCCCGGGCTTTATTTCGCCGGGGAGATATTGGATGTGGACGCCTACACGGGCGGCTTCAATTTGCAGATCGCGTGGGCCACAGGCCGCCGGGCCGGGCTCAGCGCGGGAGGAGAACATGGCTGATATGAAACTTTGCTCCGTCGCCATCGACGGGCCCTCCGGGGCGGGGAAGAGCACCATCGCCAAGGCGGTGGCCGCCCGCTTCGGCTTTATCTATGTGGACACCGGCGCCATCTACCGCACTGTGGGCCTGGCAGGCCGCCGGGCCGGTGTGGACCCCCACGACACAGCCGCCGTGCCGGCTTTGCTGCCGGGGCTCTCCATCTGCTTCGACTACGGGCCCGACGGCAGCCAGCGGATGTATCTCAATGGGGAGGACGTGTCCGGCCCTATCCGGGAGCCGGAGATATCCATGTACGCCTCCGCCGTGTCCGCCATCCCAGCCGTGCGGGCGTACCTGCTGGACATGCAGCGGGACACGGCGAAAAAGCAGAGCGTGGTCATGGACGGCCGGGACATCGGCACCGTGGTGCTGCCGGACGCGGGGCTGAAGGTCTATCTCACGGCCTCCCCGGAGGCCCGGGCCAAGCGCCGCCTGGCGGAGCTTCTGGCCAAGGGGGAGAACGTCACCCTGGAGGACGTGGCCTCGGACATGGCCCAGCGGGACAAAAACGACGCCACCAGGGCCGCCGCGCCCCTGCGTGCGGCGGAGGACGCGGTGCGTGTGGACACGTCGGACATGACGCTGGCTGAGAGCATAGAGCACATCTGCGCCCTGGTGCGCGGCCGCTTCGGCCTGGAGGGCTGAGCATGGAAGTGATCCTGGCGGAGAGCGCCGGCTTTTGCTTTGGCGTGGACCGGGCCGTGCAGATGACGGAGAAGGCCCTGGAGACGGAGCCGGACTGCTGGTGCCTGGGTGAGCTCATCCACAACCGGGACGTGGTGGACAGGCTGGCCGCCAAGGGCCTGCGTGTGGCGGAGGACGCCGGCGGCGTCCCGGCGGGGGCGTCCGTCATCATCCGCTCCCACGGGGTGCCGAGAGCCCAGCAGGAGGCGCTGACGGCCAAGGGCTGCCGCCTCATCGACGCCACCTGTCCCAAGGTGGCCCGCATCCACAAGATCGTGGCGGAGGCCTCCGCGGCAGGCCGCCGGGTGGTGGTTTTCGGCGAGCCCAGCCACCCCGAGGTCCAGGGGATATGCGGCTGGTGCGAGGACGCCGCGGTGGTGCCGGACCTGGCTGCCTTCCAAAATTGGGCCCGGGAGGCAGAGATCGGCCCGGACGCGGCCCTCACAGTGGTCTTCCAGACCACTTCCAACAAAAAAAATAGTGAACAAACTATTAAAACCTTAAAAAAACTGTATACAAATGCGGAGTTTTTTGATACAATATGCAATGCCACGAGTTTGCGTCAAAATGAGGCGAGGCTATTGTCTGCTTCCTGCGATGGCATGATCGTCGTAGGCGGGCGGCACAGCGCCAACAGCATCCATCTGGCCGAGATATGCTCTCAGAGCTGCTCTCGGGTGCAGTTTGTGGAGCGGGTGGACGAGCTGGATACCGGCGGCTTCGGCGGCTGCCGCCGTGTAGGCGTGACGGCAGGCGCTTCTACGCCCTCGTGGATAATTAAGGAGGTAGTACACAGAATGAACGAGCCTGAGATCATCAAAGAGGAACCGGTCGAGAGCGCCGTGGAGACGGAAGTCGTCGCAGCAGACCAGGCCCCCGAGGAACCGGCCGTGGAGGCCCCCGCCGCGGAAGAGCCCGCGGCCGTGGAGGCGCCCGCAGCCGAGGAAGCCGCAGCGGAGGAGACTCCCGCCGCGGAGGAGCCCGCTGAGAAGTCTTTTGACCAGCTGCTGGAGGACTCCATCATCACCATCCACAACGGCGACACTGTCACCGGCGTCGTGGCCGCCATCGGCGCCACGGAGATCACCCTCGAGCTCCCCACCAAGCACTCAGGATACATATCCGTATCCGAGTTCACGAACGACGTCCCCGGCGTCGACATCAACGATGTGGTGAAGATCGGTGATGAGATCCAGGCTTCCGTGATCCGTGTGAACGACGTAGAGGGCACCGTGCAGCTGTCCAAGCGC
The DNA here is from genome assembly GCA_947624035.1 of uncultured Oscillospiraceae bacterium. Classification (GTDB taxonomy): domain Bacteria; phylum Bacillota; class Clostridia; order Oscillospirales; family Oscillospiraceae; genus CAJOIG01. The sequence continues at coordinate 3,870 of CANQIH010000018.1, forward strand.
CGCCTGGACGCGGCCAAGAGCTGGGCCGACGTGGAGGCCGCCTGCGAGGACGGTACCGTCCTGGAGGGCAAGGTGTCCGAGGAGAACAAGGGCGGCGTGGTCATCAACATCAAGGGCATTCGGGTATTCATCCCCGCCTCCCAGACCGGCCTTGGCCGGGAGGAGCCCATGAGCACCCTAGTGGGCAAGACCGTCCGTTTCCGCATCACCGAGGTCAACCGCTCCCGCAAGCGCGTGGTGGGCTCTATCCGCAGCGTGCTGGTCCGTGAGCGCCGGGAGAACGCCGAGCGCGTCTGGGCCGAGATCGAGAACGGCAAGACCTACCACGGCACCGTCAAGAGCCTGACGTCCTATGGCGCCTTTGTGGACATCGGCGGCGTGGACGGCATGGTCCATGTGTCCGAGATCAGCTGGGAGCGCATCCGCAAGCCCGAGGACGTGCTGAGCGTGGGTCAGGAGATCGACGTGCACGTCATCAGTTTCGATCCCGAGAAGCGTAAGATCTCCCTGGGCTACCGCAAGGCGGAGGACAACCCCTGGCTGAAGTTCACCAGCGCTTATCAGGTGGGCGACGTGGCCAACGTGAAGATCGTGAAGCTGATGCCCTTCGGCGCCTTTGCCGAGGTGGTGCCCGGCGTGGACGGTCTCATCCACATCTCCCAGATCGCCAACCGGCGCATCGGCAAGCCCGACGAGGTCCTTTCCGTGGGCCAGCAGGTGGACGCGAAGATCACCGCCATCGACAACGACAAGCAGAAGATCAGCCTGAGCATCCGCGCTCTCATCGAGCCCGAGCAGGCCCCTGCACGCCCCCGTCCCGAGCGGGAGCACAAGCAGCCCCAGCCCGAGGGCGACGCGCTGGTCTATGAGATCTCCGCCACCGGTGAGGCCACCGGCATCGCCCCTGAAGAGGACGAGCCCACAGAGGAAGAGTGATTCATCGACAACTGAAAAAAGCGAACGGCAAAACCGTTCGCTTTTTCTATTTAATTGAACGTATCCGCGTGGAGCTCGAAGAGCTCTGTGATCCGGTCCCGGAGGGGGCGGTTCTCCGGCCGCTCCAGGGCCGGGTCCGCCGCCAGCACCGCCTGGGCCTCCGCCTGGGCCTGCTTCAGCACCCGCATGTCGGCGGACAGGTCCGCCACGTGCATGTCCGGCAGGCCGTGCTGCCGGGAGCCGAAGAAGTCGCCGGGACCCCGGAGGCGCAGGTCCTCCTCGGATATCTTGAAGCCGTCGTTCGTCTTCGTCATGATGCGCAGCCGGGCCCGGGCCTCCTCGCCCTGGGCGCTGGAGAAGAGAACGCAGTAGCTCTTGTGCTGACCACGGCCCACCCGGCCCCGGAGCTGGTGGAGCTGGCTGAGGCCAAACCGGTCCGCGTTCTCCACGATCATCAGCGCCGCGTTGGGCACGTCCACGCCCACCTCGATGACCGTGGTGGACACCAGGATGTCGTATTCGCCCGCAGCGAAGGCGGTCATCACGGCGTCCTTTTCCTTGGCCTTCATCTTTCCGTGGATGCAGGCCACCCGCAGTTCGGGGAACACCTCCGTCTGCAGCGTTTTGGCCCAGGCCTCGGCGCTCTTGACGTCCGGGGGCACCTCCTCGCTGTCCTCCACCATGGGGCAGACGATGAACACCTGCCGGCCCTCGCCCACCAGGCGGCGGACGAAGTTCCAGATGCGCGGACGCATCTCCTCCCCGTGGGTGAAGGTGTCCACCTTCTGCCGCCCGGGGGGCAGCTCGTCCAGCACGGAGATGTCCAGATCGCCGTAGATGATCAGGGCCAGGGTCCGGGGGATAGGGGTGGCGGACATGACCAGCACGTGGGGCCGCTCCCCCTTGCCGGAGAGGGCACCCCGCTGCTCCACGCCGAAGCGGTGCTGCTCGTCCGTGATGACGAGGCCCAGGTCGGAGAAGGTGACGTTCTCGCTGATGAGGGCGTGGGTGCCCACGGCCACGTCCGCCATGCCCAGGCGCAGAAGCTCGTTGGCGTCCCGCTTTTTGGCGGCGGTCATGGAGCCTGTGAGCTTGATCACCCGGATGCCGTGGGGGTCCAGCATCCGGGTCAGGTTGGCGAAGTGCTGCTCCGCCAATATCTCCGTGGGTGCCATGAACGCCGACTGGACGCCGTTTTTGGCGGCCTGCCATATGAGCGCCGCCGCCACCAGGGTCTTGCCGCTGCCCACGTCGCCCTGCAAAAGGCGGCTCATGGGGGTGCCGGAGGTCATGTCCGCCATGGCCTCATTGACGGCCCGGCGCTGGGCGCCCGTGGGCTGGAAGGGCAGGGCGGCCCAGAACTCGTCCATGGGATAGGCTGTGAGCTTCCGGCCCTGACCGGCGGCACGCTTCTCCCGCATCATACCCATGGCCCCCGCCAGGGTGTAGAGTTCCTCGAACACCAGCCGCCGCCGGGCCTGCTCCAGGGCCTGGTCGTCCCGGGGGAAGTGGATGTTCTCGTAGGCGTACCGGGCCTGGGCCAGGTGCAGCCGCTCCCGCAGGGCGGGGGGCAGGATGTCCGGCAGCTGCCGTCCGCAGTCCGCCAGCACCTGGGACACCGCGTTCATGATGAATTTCTGGCTCACCCCGGCGGTGAGCCGGTAGATGGGCAGGATGCGCCCCGTGACGGTGCCCTGTCTGTCCTCCGGCTCAAAGGCGGGGTTCGTCATCGCCCGATGCCGGCCGCTCTCCGTCACCCGGCCGTAGAAGATGTACGTCTCCCCCAGGCGGAGGGTGCTTTTCAGGTAGGCCTGGTTGAAGTAGGTGACGTCCAGCACACCGGAGTCGTCGGCTGCCTGCAGGCGCAGGATGTCCATGCCCCGGCGGATGTGGGTGGCCTTGGGCGTATCGGTGACCGCGGCCCGGACGCACACGGGCCGGTCCAGCGGCGCGTCCGCAATGGCGTAAAAGCCCCGCCGGTCCTCGTAGGCCCGGGGAAAGTAGCTTGCCATGTCACGCATGGTGCGGATGCCCAGCTTCTCCAGGGACTTGGCCCGGGCCTCGCCCACGCCCTTCAGTTTTCGGATGTCGTCATGTAAGTCGCTCATATTCTGATTTTATCACGAAATGCGCCGAAATACAAATATTCCCTTGACAAGGTTGTCTATTGATGATAGACTATGATTGTCTATCGAAAATAGACAGAAACGGAGGCACGCCATGAACTACAAATTGGGTGCGGTGGAGTCAAGGTTCGCGGACATCGTGTGGGCCCATGCGCCGCTGACCACGGCGGAGCTGGTAAAGCTCTGTGCCGCAGAGCTGAACTGGAAGCGGACCACTACATACACCGTGTTGAAAAAGCTGGGGGAGCATGGGCTCTTCCGTCTGGAGAACGGCACCGTCACGGCGCTGATCTCCCGGGAGGACTACTACGCCGCCCAGAGCGAGAGCTTTGTGGACGAGACCTTCCAGGGGTCGCTGCCGGCCTTCATCGCCGCGTTCACGAAGAAAAAGTCCCTGTCGCAAAAGGAGATAGCCGAGATACGGCGGATGATCGACGAGTGGGAGGGGGCGTGACCATGCTGATCCATGCGGTCAACACGGCCATATCCGCCGGGTGGCTCATCCTGGCGGTGATGGCGGTGCGGGCGGTGTGCCGGAGGGCGCCCCGGTCCATGATATGCCTGCTGTGGGCCCTGGCGGCCCTGCGGCTCGCCTGCCCCTTCTCCCTGAAAAGCCCCATGAGCCTCATCCCCAGCGCAGAGACCATCCCGGAGACAGCCGTCACTGAGGCGGAGACCGAGACGGCGGAGCCGGTGGCGCTGGACATCGTGGACAACCATATCTATTGGGCGCTGCCCGCGCCGGAGGTACAGGTGGAGGCGGCCCAGGTCAGGGACTGGACGCTGTACGGCACGGTGCTGTGGCTCACCGGGACGGCGGCGCTGCTCATATACGCCCTGGTGAGCTGGCTTCGGCTGCGGCGTCAGGTGGCGGCCTCGGTGCGGGTGAAGGGGAACATCTACATCTGCGACTGGATAGCCTCGCCCTTCATCCTGGGCGTGCTGCGGCCGAAGATATACCTGCCCTCGGCCATGGACAGGGAGCAGTTCACCTACGTGCTGGCCCACGAGCACGCCCATCTGAAGCGGGGCGACCACTGGTGGAAGCCCCTGGGTTTCCTGCTGCTGGCGGTGTACTGGTTCCAGCCCCTGGTGTGGGTGGCCTTTATCCTCTTTTGCCGGGACATGGAGCTTGCCTGCGACGAGAGGGTGGTCCGGGACATGGGGATGTGGGAGAAGAAGGTATACTCCCAGATACTGCTATCGTGCAGCGCCCCGGGGCCCATGGCCTCCGTGTGCCCGGTGAGCTTCGGCGGCGTGGGGGTGAAGGCGCGTATCCGGTCCGTGCTGCGCTTCCGGCGTCCCGCCGTTCGGGCCGTGGTGGGTATGGGCGCCGTCGCGGCCATACTCGCGGTGTGCTTTCTCACGGACCCACAGGAGGGCGCGGTGGCCAGCGCCGAGGCGTCCCCAGCCCCGTCAGCCACGCCGGTGGTGCATACGGTCACCCGCGCGGATATCGACGCGCTGAATGGGACGGAGGAAGAACGTGCCGCGCCGGTCGAGACACCGATGGCGGACCTTCCCGTGCTCATATACCACGACGGAAAGCTATATACCGGCGCTGACCAGAACAGTCTGGGCTCCCTGGGTCCAACCGCAGTGCTGGGGCAGATCTCCGGCGTGGTGTCAAGGGATGAGACCCCCACCCGGGAGCTGGAGACCAATAACCCGGCCCTGGCGGGACTCACGGTCATGAGCTGCGCCACAGACGAGCGGTACAGTAGCATGCTCTGCGTGGAGAACCCGGGCGCATCCAGCCGGTACTCCTATTTCGTGCCCTATGAGCCGGAGCGGATCGCGAAGGTGGCGGCGGACAGGGCTGCCGCGGAGGAGAGCGAGGAGAGCTTCGCTGCCCTGCTGGCGAGGATGGAGTCGTCAGGGCGTGAACAGATGACCTACGAGGAGTTCGCGACTCAATACGGCGTGGAGCTGATATCCCTGGGCAACGCCCCGGAGGGGTATGAGAACATCGGCTATGTGTTTGTGACGGCCCCCTTTGAGGCGGATGAGCCCGATCAGGGGTTCCTGGCGGAGCCGATCATCACCCAGGTGCTCTATAATTGGGAAGAGCGGACGGCCATCACCGTCACCCAGAACTACACGGGCGACAGTGACACGCCTCCCTATTTCATCTACAGCGACAAGACCGAGATGGGAGGGCCGCTGTCGGACTACTTCTGGTATTCCTATCAAGCGTGGTATGGCGGCGGTACGGGAGGAAACAACATCATGATGGACATGGAGTCCTCCCACGAAATGGTCCCCAAGGACTGCTGGCTCATATTCCGGTCTTTGTGGCCGGAGGGATAAGGAGGTCAATATGAAAAGACGCATACTGTCAACTGTTCTGGCGCTGGGCATGGTCCTGGCGCTGTGCGCCCCGGCCCTGGCCGCCGGAGAGACAAGGCTCACGGGCGTGAACGTGTATGTGGACGGGGAGCTCGCCATCCAGTACACCTATACCTATGAGGACGGTCCCCTGCCCGCAACCGGACGGATGCATCTGCTGACCGAGCGGACCATGGTCAGAGACGGCCAGGTCGTGGAAGAGGTGCCCCCGGACACATTGTATGCCTACGCCTACGATGACGCGGGAAGGTTGGTGCGCTATGTGGCGTCCATCGACGACGGCACCGGGTACTCTACTACCCATTTGTGGGAGTATGGCGAGGATGGACGGCTCCTGCGGGACAGCTGGACCAGCGACAGGGCCAATGACGGCGCCGGGTCGAATTACATCTATGACGAGGCCGGGCACTTGGTCCGCAGCATGGACGAGGACGAGTACGGCATCGTCCGCTCTGTGTGCGAGTACGACTGCGACGAGGCCGGGCGCGTCACCTCTGACCGGCTCTACGACGTCATGGACTGGGACGAGACGGGGGAGCCCACGGTCTGGGAGCCCTATCTCGTCAGCGAGATGCGCTTCGCCTATGACGATGCCGGGCGGACGGTCTATCAGGCCAACTACTATAACGGCGGGCTGGACATGGAGAGCTATTACACCTATGAGGACGACGCATATTCCACTTTGCGTTACGAGGAGATACACGACTACATGAACAGCGAGGTACGAAGCGAGTTTACGGTCATCCCCAACGACGGCGAAGCGCTGAGCTTCACCATGCCCGGCACGCCGGAGCTGACCCGGGACGGCGCCGGCCGCCTCATAAAGGCGGAGACGGCGGACCGGTGCATGGAGTTCATCTATGAGTGACATATGCTCTGCCGGAACTTTTTCCATAATTTGAAGTTTTCTCTTCTAACCGGGGGGAAAGTGTGCTATGATATGGGGGTATAACTAAGGAATAAGTCGAGGCATCTGATATGTTCGGTTATATCCTGCTCATCATAGCGGGTTATCTGATCGGTTCGGTGAACAGCGCCATACTGCTGGTGCGCAGCAAGTTCCACAAGGACGTGCGCGCCAGCGGCAGCGGCAACGCCGGGGCCACCAACGTGGCCCGGGTGTATGGCATCGGCTCCGGGCTCCTTACCCTGGGCTGCGACGTGGCCAAGGCGGTGGTGGCCAGTCTCCTGGGCTGGTTCACCCTGGGCCGCACCGGCCTTATGGCGGCGGGCTTCGCCTGCCTCATCGGCCACTGCTGGCCTGTGTTTTTCCGGTTCAAGGGCGGCAAGGGCATCGCCGTGGGCGCCGGGGTCATCCTGGCGCTGGACTTCCGGCTGTTTCTCTGCCTGCTGGCCGTGTTCGCGGTGTGCTTCGCCATATGGCGGCGGGTGTCCCTGTGCTCCGTGGTGTGCGCTATAGGGTTCCCGGTGGGCTGCTGGATCATCTACGGCTGGGGCATCACCTTCGTTTTGTCCGCGCTGATGTGCGCCGTGGTGCTGTTCCAGCACCGGCAGAACATCGCCCGGCTCATCCACGGCCAGGAGGCCCGGTTCGAGTTCCACGCCAAGAAGTGAGGCCGGATAGCATTGATAAACGAGCCCCCGTCCGGGAGGATGGGGGCTTCTTCCATCGTGGGAGATAGTCATTATGTTGACAAGACCGGCGAAACAGGGTATAATGACTAGACTTTAAAGATATCTTATGGTTCCCGCGGTATACAGGCCTTTGGCGTTATACCGCCTGACTGCACTACGAAAGAGCTCCGCCGTACCGGCGGGCGACAGGGGCTGCGTTTCCATGGTCACTTTGGCGGATATTCTCATCGAGCATTTTACTCACCTCCGGCAGATCTTTCTGCTGGCGAAGGCGCATCTCATCAAGACCTACAAGGGCTCCGCACTGGGCTGGTCCTGGGCTATCATCAGCCCCAGCATCACCATTGCGGTCTACTACTTCGCCTTTGCCGTGGGCCTGCGGATAAGCAGGAGCTACAATAACTACCCCTACTTCCTCTGGCTCATCGCGGGCATGTGCCCATGGTTCTACATCCGGGCCACCTTCAACGGCGGCGCCGGCGCCATCCGGGTCCAGAGCTACCTGGTGACGAAGATACGCTACCCGGTGTCCACGCTGCCCACGGTCATCTGTCTGTCGGAGCTGTTCACCCATCTCATGCTGGTGGTCGTGGTGCTGGTCATCTTCTGCTGCATGGGGCATAAGCCGGACATATATTGGCTGCAGATACCGCTGTACACGGTGATCATGTTCCTGTTCATGAACGCCTGGTCCCTGTTCGCCTCGGTGGTGGCGTCCCTGAGCAAGGACTTCTTCCACCTGGTCCGGTCCTCCACTATGGTGCTCTTCTGGATGAGCGGCATCCTCTACAACGTGAACGACATCAATAACTTCACCGTCCGGCGGATCATGCGGCTCAACCCGGTGACCACCGTCGTCGCGGGGTACCGCAACGCGCTCATATTCAAGAGCTGGTTCTGGGAGCCCAGCAACCTTCTGCTGCTGCGCAACAGCATCGTGGTGTACTTTGTCATGCTGGCGGTCGCCGTGTTCACATACAAGAAGCTGGGCAAAGAACTGCCGGACGTGCTGTGAGGTATGGCTATGTTTGAAGATAAAGATATTGCCATCTGCGTCCGGGACGTCTCCAAGGTGTACAAGCTCTTTGCCGATGAAAAGGCCCGGCTGCGCTCGTTTTTCTTCCCCCACGTGCCGTACACGGAAAAGCGGGCGGTGAACGACGTGTCGTTCGTCATCCACAAGGGGGAGTCCGTGGCCCTCTTCGGGCGCAACGGCGCCGGGAAGTCCACCATCCTGAAGATGATCGCCGGCGTCAGCACCCCCAGCCAGGGCTTCGTGCGCGTCAACGGCCGCGTCAGCGCGTTGCTGGACCTGTCCGCCGGATTCGACCAGGAGATGACCGGGCGGGAGAACATCTATTTCCGCAGCGACGTGCTGGGCATCCCCCGGAAGGAGATGGCCCTCCGGGAGGATGAGATCATCGACTTCGCGGAGCTGGGCGACTATATCAACCAGCCCGTGCGGACCTATTCCAGCGGCATGCGGGCCCGGCTGGGCTTCGCCATCAACGTGAACGTGGCCCCGGACATCATCATCGTGGACGAGGCCCTCAGCGTGGGCGACCAGGAGTTCCGGGAGAAGTGCAACGAGAAGATCAAGGAGATCCTGAAGCAGGACGTGACGTTCCTGTTCGTCACCCACTCCGTGGCATCGGCCAAGTCATTCTGCAAGCGGGGCCTGGTGCTGCGGAACGGCCGCCTGGTCTATGACGGCGACATCGAGAGCGCCGTGGAGCAGTACGACGGTCTTCTGCGGCTGGGACGGTGAATGGCAGGGCGATATGATGAGCAGATATTCGATCCAAAGAGAATACAATAACGTGGTGCTGCTGGACATGATCCGCGCCGGCAGCCAGCCGGAGGACCTGAAAAATGCGGTGTTCCTCAAGCACGAGTTGGGCATCGTGGACCAGCCCGCCGCCTACCGGCGGCTGGTGAAGGCCGGTCTCTGCGAGCAGCGGGGGGACGGCACCCTGGCCCTGACGGCGGCCGGGAACGCATTTCTGGAGGCCCGTGAGGACCAGGCGCGGTTTTTCTGCTTCGCCAGCCCCTTCATCGGCATCGCCGAGTACCGTCAGGCCAAGCAGCAGGCGGGGGAGGGCGCGTCCTTCGAGGACGTGATGCTGTCCCTCTCGGAAAAGAAGCTGGAGGCGTTCCTGGCCAAAAAGGCCTATGTGGACGCCCAATGCGTCCAGTTCGACATGGGCTGCCTCCACGAGATGTGCGGCCGGACGGAGGAGGCCTTCGTCCGCTATGCCGCGGCGCTGTTCATGGCGGCCCGGGGCATGGAGTACGCCGGTATCATCGAGGACGTCCGGGCCGGAAAGATGGACCGGCTGACGGCCATCCGTGTATACAACGGCGTGAACATCCCGCCGAAGGTCCTGGACGGCATCCGCCGCCTGCGGGATGAGTACAGGCCGGAGACCGTGGAGCGCGCCTTGAAGGAGGCCGCCATGCCCGCCTATATCAGCTCGGACGACGAGCTGCGCCAGCTGATGTTCAACATCCTGCACGATAAGTACATCTACATGGGACGGCAGTTCCTGCTGGCCCAGAACTACACCAGGGTCGTGAATGCAGCCACCTCCGGTGCGTAAAACAGCATATGAACGTCCCCCGGCGTACAGTTCACTGTACGCCGGGGGACGTTTTGTTTTATCTATCAGCCGTTCAGCGCCTGGGCCAGCTGCTCCAGGGCCTGCTGCAGCGTAGTCCGGGGGCAGGCCAGCACCACCCGCTGGAACAGGGCGGCGCAGCTGCCGAAGATGCCGCCGGCGTCCAGCCAGAGCTTGGCCTTGTGGACGATGAGGTCGTTGAGCTCGTCCGCCGTCATGCCGAGGCCGGTGCAGTCCAGCCAGGCGAAGTAGGTGCCCTGGGGCTCCACCATTCTGATCTGGGGGATGCGCTCTGCCAGGAAAGCGCGGGTATAGTCCAGGTTGGCCCGCATGTACGCCTTGCAGGCGTCCAGCCATGGCCCGCCGGACGTGTAGGCCGCCCGGCAGGCGGCCATGCCCAGGGTGTTGATGCCGGAGTAGCCCGTGGCGTTCAGGGTGTCCTGAAAGGCGCGGCGCAGCTTTTCGCCCGGTATCCAGATGTTGGAGACCTGCAGGCCCGCCAGATTGAAGCTCTTGCTGGGGGCGGTGCAGACCACGGCGCTGTCGGAAAGCTCCGGCGCGGCCATCAAAAAGGGCGTGTGGGGGTGTTCGGGAAAGGCGAAGTCACAGTGTATCTCATCGGAGACCACGGTGACGCCGTAGGCCTTGCAGATGCCGGCCATACGCCGCAGCTCGGCCGCCGTCCAGACCTTGCCGATGGGGTTGTGGGGGCTGCAGAGGATGAAGAGCTTCACATCGTTATCGGCGATCTTCGCCTCAAAATCCGCAAAGTCAATGGCGTAGGCGCCGTTTTCGTAAGTGAGCGGGCTCTCCACCACGGTGCGGCCGTTGCTCTTCACCACGCCGGTGAAGGGGGCGTATACCGGCGGCTGGATGAGCACGGCCTCGCCTGGCTGGGTGAAGGCGCGCACCGCCGTGGCCAGCGCGAACACCACGCCGGGGGTCACCACCATCCAGTCCCTCTCTGGCCGCCAGCCAAAGCGGCTTTCAAACCACCCGGCCACGGCCTCATAGTAGCTGTCCATGGGCTCCGTGTAGCCGAATATGCCGTGGTCCACCGACCCGCGCAGGGCCTCCAGGACCTCGGTTGGCGCCTGAAAGTCCATATCCGCCACCCACAGGGGCAGCACATCCGCGGGATAGCCCCGCTTTACGGCGGCGTCGTACTTGATGCAGTCCGTGTTGTGCCGGTCGATGACACGGTCGAAATCATAGCTCATTGGCATTGCCTTTCTGTAGTGTTGATACTTGATTATAGTGTCTCCCGACCGTGGATGTCAAGCAGGGCGCGATTGACAACCGGGGCCTGATGGGATATATTCATATAAAAACAGGAGAGGATGGGCGCGATATGCGATACCGTGAATTGGGCAGGACCGGCATGCTGGTCAGCGAGATCGGCCTGGGCTGCGAGGGCTTCGTGGGAGCGGAGAACGATCTGGCCCGGGAGCTTTTCACCGCGGCGCTGGACGCCGGGGTCAACTGTATGGACCTGTATACCCCCGACCCGGCGGCGAACCGCTTCGTGGGGGAGATGATAAAGGACCGGCGGGAGCGGTTTTATATCCAGGCACACCTGTGCACCCAGTGGAGAAATGAGCAGTACGAGGTCACCCGCAAGCTGCCGGAGGTGAAGGCAGCCTTCGAGGCACGGCTGGACCAGCTGGGCACGGACTATGCGGACGTGGGCATGATCCACTACGTGGACTCCATGGACACCTGGCGGGAGATCGTGGACGGCGGCGTGGCGGACTATGCCCGGGAGCTGAAAGCCGCCGGGAGGATACATGCCGTCGGTCTGAGCAGCCATAACCCCATCGTGGCCCAGGCGGCGGTGGAGAGCGGCCTTGTGGACGTGCTCATGTTCAGCGTCAACCCGTGCTATGACCTGCAGCCCGGCGGCGAGGACTGCGAGGACCTATGGGCCGACGAGAGCTACGAGAAGGAGCTTTTGAACTTCGACCCCGACCGGGTGAAGCTCTACGAGACCTGCCAGCGGCTGGGCGTGGGCATCACGGTGATGAAGGCCTTCGGCGGCGGCGACCTGCTGACGGCGGATTCTCCCGCCGGTGTGGCGCTGACGCCGGCTCAGTGCCTGCACTACGCCCTGACAAGGCCCGCCGTGGCGTCGGTCATGGCCGGGGCACGGTCGATGGATGACCTGAAGCGGTCCCTGGCCTATGAGGACGCTTCCGAGGAGGAGAGGGATTACGCCGCCGTGTTCGCCACCTTCCCGAAGATCAGCTGGAAGGGCCACTGCATGTACTGCGGCCACTGCGCCCCCTGTCCCGTGGGCATCGACGTGGCGTCCGTGACGAAATTCCTCAACCTGGCCCGAGCCCAGGGCGCGGTGCCGGAGACGGTACGGGAGCACTACAAGGCCCTCCGGGCCCACGCCTCGGACTGCGTGGGCTGCGGCGCCTGCGAGAAGCGGTGCCCCTTTGCGGTGCCGGTACGGGAGAACATGGAGGCGGCCAAAGCCGTCTTTGGATTCTGAGGTGCCCTATGGAATTCTGGAAGATGAACGGCGCGGGGAATGACTTTATCATCCTGAACGACATGGACCGGCGCATCCCCGACGGGGACATCTCCCGCATCGCCGCCAAGGTGTGCCACCGGCATATGTCCGTGGGGGCCGACGGCCTCATGGTGGTGCGCCCGGCGGAGCAGGGCGGGGACTACCGGATGCTCTTTTATAACGCCGACGGCAGCGAGGCGGAGATGTGCGGCAACGGCGCCCGGTGTATCTGCCGGTTCGGGTATGAGAACGGCCTGGCCGGTGAGGTCCAGCGGGTGGAGACCGCCTCCGGCACGGTGACCGGCCGCCGCATCGACGCCCGCCGCTACCAGGTGCGGCTCAACAGCCCCACGGTGCTGAAAGCGGACATGGCCGTGGAGGTGGACGGCGTGACGTATCCCTGTGCCTACGTGGAGCTTGGCAGCCCCGGCCTGCCCCACGCCGCCGTGCCCTACGACGGCCTGCGGGAGTCGGAGGAGAACGCCCTCCGTGACCTGGGCCGGAAGCTCCGGTACCATCCGGCGTTCCCCAAGGGCGCCAACGTGAACTTCTACGAGCTCACGGGCGAGGATCATGCTTACGAGCGGACGTACGAGCGGGGCGTGGAGGATTCCACCTACGCCTGCGGCACCGGCACCGCCTCCGTGGCCCTGGCCCTGACGGTCCAGGGGAAACTGAAAAGCGGCGTCCTCACGGCGGACATGGCCGGGGGGACCCTGGAGGTGGCCGTGAGGCCGGAGGACGGCACCTACGGCCTCTATCTCACCGGCCCCACCAACATCGTCTGCAAGGGCCAGCTAACCGACGAGGAGCTGGACCTGGAATGAATACAGTGACTTTGCAAAGAGTGAGCGCCGTCCTCGGATGAGGGCGGCGCCCATATTATATAAGCCCAAAGGCCTTTTCCGCCAGGGCCAGCGTCTGCTCGATGGTCCGGCCCTCGTCCCGGAGCAGCACGGGAAAGCCGGAATGTAAAAAGCGCTCGTACCTCTCCTGGGTGTTGATGCGCATCAGGCACTGCCGGAAGTTCTCCAGCGCGAAGTCCGGGTCGGGCTCTTCCATGATGAGCTGATAAAGGAACTGCTTGTCCCGGTCCGGCCGCTCAAAGAACCGGCGCACGGATACCTCCGGGCCGGCCAGCATGATGAGCACGTGGCCCTGGAGGGCGACGCGCCGAAGCGTCTCCAGAGAGATGTTCGTGTCCACGAATACCGGCTTTTCCTGTTCTCGCAGGCCCTCCAGTATCCGCAGCTCCAGCGTCTCGCACTCCCTGCTGGTCCGATCGATCCAGGCTTCGTATTCATCCGGTGTCCTTCGGATGAAGTCGTGCCAGTCTGCCAGATCGCGGGTATAGGTAAGGCCGGGGAACTCCTTCTTGTCCAGCTCCGGCAGAAGGGCGTTGTGGTAATTCTCCCCGCAGGCGACGCCATCGTGTTTTTCCGCCAGCAGCTTCACCATGGTGGATTTTCCGGCGTAGGCCGTGCCATTGATGAAATAGGCGTTGTCGAACCGCGGGGACCGGCCCTCCTGGGAGGTCTTCATATATCCAGCAGCCGTACGAGCTGCTTTTCCGTGGCCTGGGGGAGGCGCTTTTGGAGGTATGCCAGCATCCGCTGCCGGGAGTCCTCCGGCCTGCGGCTGTAGGCCGCCGTGACGGCATCATAGCCGAACAGCGCCTCCGGGGTGCTGTACCGGGCGATGCCCCAGCCGTAAGGGACGCCGTGCCTATCCGTGGCGTAGTCGAAGTCCGCCACGGTGAGGTAGGTCTGCATCTGCAGCCGGGTGATGACGGTCTCATAGCCCTTTTTGCCGTCACGGCCTCCGTAGCCCAGCAGCTTTTTCAGCTGGCCGGTCTGGAGGGAGCCGTGCTGCGCCACGGCGTCGTATAGCTCCTTGTCCTTATAGGAGGCCAGCTCGTCGTCATACCGGGCGTCGAAGTCGTAGCCGTCCCGGCGCCAGTTGGCGAAGTCGGGAAACCACTCCATGCTGACGAACCCCGCCTTTTTCCAGAAGAGCTTGCCGTACACGCATGTGCCCATCCGGGCCACAGGACCCTTCCAGTCCCAGGGGGCCCAGTCGCCGCTCTCGCTGTCATACCAAAGCTCCGGGGGCGTGTGCTCCTCGATGGAGAAGCCGGGGATGTCGTTTTTGAAAAAGGGGAGGAAGCCGTATTCCAGCACCAGCGCCTCCATGTCCTTGGCCGAGCGTATCTCTGTCACCATGCCTGTGCTCCTCTCTGTGGCTGTGTTGATAGTATCACAGCGCCGGACTATTGACAAGCCCTTGCGGCGGGCGGGCCGATATGCTAAAATCCCAGCCATGAGAGTGTATTTCGCGCCCCTGGAGGGCATCACGGACTATATCTACCGCCGCGCCCACCGGCGGTATTTCCCCGGCGTGGACCGGTATTTCACGCCGTTCATCAGCCCTGCTCAAAACCACGTGTTCACCCATAAGGAACTGCGCCAGGCGCTGCCGGAGAATAACGCCGGCGTGCCCCTGGTGCCTCAGCTGCTGACCAAAAAGGCGGAGGATTTTCTCTGGGCGGCGCAGGGTCTCGCGGACATGGGCTATACCGAGGTCAACCTGAACGTGGGCTGCCCCTCCGGCACGGTGACGGCCAAGGGCAAAGGGGCCGGGCTTCTGGCGGACAGGGACAGCCTGCGGCGGCTGCTGGACGGCATCTTCGCCGCGCCGCCCACGGCCGTGTCCGTCAAGACAAGGCTGGGCACCGAGGACCCGGCGGAATTCGGGCCCATTTTGGATATATACAACGACTACCCCATATGCGAGCTCATCATCCACCCCCGGACCCGCCGGGAGATGTACGTAGGCCCGGTGCATCTGGACGTGTTTGAGGCGGCTTGCTCTCGGAGCCGGGCGCCGCTGTGCTATAACGGAGACATCCGTACCGCCGGGGACATCCATGCTGCGGGGCAGCGGTTCCCGTCCGCCGGCGCGGTGATGGTGGGGCGGGGCCTGGTGGCTGACCCGGCCATGCTGGGAGAACACGACAGGGACACGCTGCGCCGGTTCCACGAGGAGCTGTGCGCTGCCTACTGTGAGGCCTTCGGCGGGCCGGGCAGCGCCATCCACAGGATGAAGGCCATATGGATGTTCATGCTGGACGCCTTCGAGGGCGGGCGGGCCTATGAGAAGCGGCTCATCAAGGCCAAAAAATGGCCGGATCTCATGGCCCTGACGGCAGAGATATTCGGCAGTCTGCCCCTGGCGGACCGGACAGGGGAGAGGGCGGTCTCGCCCCTGTTCCGGGAGGGAAGTTTCGATTGTAATTCAGCGGACCATATGATATAATCATAGATTGCAATAGATCGCAAAAGACCCAGGACGGACGAGGAACAGCGGCATGGCAGAGAAGATCACCATACAGGGCGCGCGGGCCAACAACCTGAAAAACATAGATATCGAACTGCCCCGGGACAGGCTCATCGTGTTCACGGGCCTCTCCGGCAGCGGCAAGTCCAGCCTGGCGTTCGACACCATCTACGCCGAGGGCCAGCGCCGCTATGTGGAGAGCCTGTCCAGCTATGCCCGGCAGTTTTTGGGCCAGATGGATAAGCCGGATGTGGACTACATCGGCGGCCTGTCCCCGGCCATTTCCATCGACCAGAAGACCACCTCCCGGAACCCCAGGTCCACCGTGGGCACCGTGACGGAGATACACGACTATCTGCGCCTGCTCTGGTCCCAGATCGGCGTGCCCCACTGCCCCAGGTGCGGCAAGGAGATACGCCAGCAGACCATCGACCAGATCGTGGACCAGATCATGGGCCTGCCCGAGGGCACCAAGTTCCAGGTGCTGGCCCCCGTGATCCGGGGGAAGAAGGGCGAGCACAAGAAGGTGTTCGACGACGCCCAGCGCTCCGGCTTCGTCCGGGCCCGGGTGGACGGCAGTATCTATGACCTGGCTGAGGACATCCCCCTGGACAAGAACAAGAAGCACAACATCGACATCGTGGTGGACCGGCTGGTGATGAAAAAGGACATCCTGCGCCGTGTCACCGACTCCGCCGAGACGGCCATGGGCCTGTCCGGCGGCCTGGTGCGGGTGGACCTGACGGGACAGGAGAAGGAGCTGACCTTCTCCCAGAACTACGCCTGCGAGGACTGCGGCATCTCCATCGAGGAGATGACCCCCCGGCTTTTCTCCTTCAACGCGCCATACGGCGCCTGCCCCCGGTGCAGCGGCCTCGGTACCATGCTGCGGGTGGACCCGGCCCTCATCATGCCGAACCCCAACCTGTCCATCATGGACGGGGGCATCATGGCCTACGGCTGGTCCAACGTCCGGGGCGACTCCATCTGCCGGATGTACTACGAGGCACTGGCCCGGCGGTACCACTTCGACCTGCACGACCCCATCAAGACCCTGCCGGAGGCGGCCATCAACGCCATCCTCTACGGCACCAACG
>CANQIH010000019.1 GCA_947624035.1 uncultured Oscillospiraceae bacterium
CACAAGCTGGTGCTGGCAGGCGGCCGGGGCTGGAACTGCGAGGAGATATACCGAGCGGCGGAGAGCATATACGGCAGCCAGGACGTGGTCCTTCGGGGCTATGTTTCGGAGGCGGAGAAGAATGTCCTGTACGCCAACGCGGCGGCGTTCGTGTTCCCTTCGCTGTATGAGGGGTTCGGTATGCCCCCACTGGAAGCCATGTACTGGGGGACGCCGGTAGTCTGCTCCCGTGCTGCGTCGATGCCGGAGGCGGCGGGCGACGCGGCGTGCTATGTGGACCCGCTGTCCGTGGACAGCATCGCGGAGGGGATACACCGGGTGCTCAGCGATGAGGCGTACGCCCGGCGGCTCACAGAGGCGGGGAAGACCCGCTGCCGGCAGTATAACTGGGACGATTCGGCAAAAAAACTGGAGCAGATGTATCTGCAATTGATGATCCGATAAACAGAAAAGGACAGAGACACATGATCATCACACAGACGCCGTTCCGAATGTCGTTTTTCGGCGGGGGGACAGACGTGGAGGAGTTTTTCAAGGAATACGGCGGAGCGGTCATCTCCACGACCTTCGACAAGTACTGCTATGTGACGGTGCGGCATCTGCCGCCGTTTTTCGAGTACTCCACGGATATCACCTACTCGCGCTCCGAGCGTGTGACAGCGGTGGAGGACATCGAGCATCCGGCCATCCGCAACGCCATGCAGATGTTGGATATGCATGAGCTGCGGCTGACCTATGACGCAGACCTGCCGGCCCGGTCCGGGCTGGGCACCAGCAGCTCCTTCGTCGTGGGGATGCTGAACGCATTTTATGCCCTGAAGGGGAAATACGCGGACAAGAAGAAGCTGGCGGACGACGCCATCTACCTGGAGCGGACGCTTTGCGGGGAGGCTGGGGGCTGGCAGGACCAGATCGCGGCGGCCTACGGCGGTCTGAACCGGATAGAGTTTAAGGCGGACGGGTATGAAGTGCTGCCCATCGTGATCTCCCCAGAGAGGAAACGGCAGCTGAACGACAGCCTCATGCTGTTTTTCACGGGCTTCACCCGGTTCTCCTCGGAGATACAAAAGGCGAACGGCGGGGCGAAGGGGGAGAAGATCGCGAAGCTGCGGGAGATGTACGCGCTGGTGGACGAGGCGGAGAAGATACTCACCAACAAGTACGCCGACATGGACGAGTTTGGCCGGCTGCTGCACCGGACCTGGGAGCTGAAGCGCGGTACCGGCAAAGCGGTGTCCACCGGGGAGGTGGATGCGCTCTACACGAGGGGCATGAAGGCCGGGGCCCTGGGCGGGAAGCTGCTGGGGGCAGGCGGCGGCGGATTTCTGCTGTTCTATGTGCAGCCGGAGCGGCGGGAGGCCGTCATGGAGGCCATGCAGGACCTTTTGTACATACCGTTCCAGTTCGAGAACGGGGGCAGCCGGGTGGTGCACTACGCGCCGGAGGAATACGTGAAGCGGGAGCGGGCCGCGGGATGAAGGCAGTGATCATGGCGGGCGGCAAGGGCACGCGCATCGCGGAGATAGCGCGGGACATCCCCAAGCCCATGCTGCCGGTGGCGGGCATGCCTGTGCTGGAGCATGAGATAGCCTGCCTGCGGGACCAGGGCATCCGGGACATCATCCTCACGGTGGGCCACCTGGGGCAGGTGATTGTGGACTACTTCGGAGACGGCCACGGCCTGTCCCCGGCCACGGGAGAGCCATTCGGGGTGGATATCGAATACTACTTTGAGCGTGAGCCCTTGGGCAACGCGGGAGCGCTGCTGCGGCTGCGGGACCGGCTCACGGAGGACTTCTTTCTCCTGAACGGGGACGCCATGTTCTGCATCGACTTTGAGCGGATGGCGGCGTTCCACAAGAGCCACGGCGGCCTCGCGACGCTGCTGACCCACCCCAATGACCACCCCTATGACAGCGGCCTCATCGTGACGGACAGTGAAAAGCGCGTGACCCAGTGGCTTACGAAAGAGGCCCCCCGGCCGGTCTGGTACAAAAACCGTGTGAACGCCGGCGTGCACATCCTGTCTCCAAAGCTGCTGAAACAGGACTTCGATACACCGAAGGTGGACCTGGATCGGCAGATATTGAAGCCTCTGGCGGGGGCCGGGACCATGTATGCCTATGACAGCCCGGAGTATGTAAAGGACATGGGCACGCCGGAGCGGTACGGCCAGGTGTGCCGGGACTATGAGAGCGGCCTCATCGAGGGGAAGAGCCTGCGGAACCGGCAGCGGGCGGTGTTTCTGGACCGGGACGGGACGCTGAACCGGTATGTGGGTTTTCTGCGGGACATAGACGAGCTGGAGCTTTTACCGGGTACGGCGGAGGCCATCCGTTGCATTGATCGGTCCGGATATCTGGCCATTGTGGCGACGAACCAGCCGGTCATCGCCCGGGGCGAGGTCACGACAGAGCAACTCAAGACCATCCATAACAAGTTGGAGACGCTGCTGGGCGCGGAGGGCGCCTACCTGGACGGCATCTACTACTGTCCCCACCACCCCCACAAAGGGTATGCGGGGGAGGTGCCGGAACTGAAGATAGACTGCGAGTGCCGGAAGCCGAAGCCAGGGCTGTTGCTTCGTGCGGCGGAGGACTTCAACATAGACCTCTCGCGGTCCTGGATGGTGGGCGACGGTGAGGCGGACATCCAGGCCGGGAAGGCGGCGGGGTGCCGCACGGCGCTCATCGGCGAGGGGGACTTCGGTCAGGACGTGACCGTGGGGAGCCTGCTGGAATTTACGAAGGGATTTTTGAAGTGATATGAAGGCGCTTGAAGGGCTGCTGGCGCGGCACCCGGAGCTGGAGCCGGTACAGGAGGATATCGTGGCAGCCTACCGGCTGATGGAGGACGCCTACAGCCGGGGCGGGAAGCTGCTCATCGCGGGCAATGGCGGCTCGGCGGCGGACGCGGAGCACATCGCCGGAGAGCTGATGAAGCGGTTCAAGCGGCCCCGGCCGGTGAGCGCGGCCTTCGCGGACAAGCTCCTGTCTGTGGACCCGGCGCGGGGGGCGAAGCTGGCGAAGAATCTGGAGCGGAGCCTGATGGCGATTCCGCTGGTGGCCCACGAGGCGCTGACGACGGCGTACATAAACGACGTGGACGGGCTTGGTGTGTTCGCCCAGCAGCTGTTTGGCTACGGCCGGGAGGGAGACGTGTTTTTGGGCATCTCCACCTCGGGCAACAGCGAGAACGTGCTCAGCGCGGCTGTGGTAGCCAAGGCCATGGGCATCCGGGTGATCGGCCTGACCGGCGCCGGCGGCGGGAAGCTGGCGGAGCTGGCGGACGTGACGGTGCGGGCGCCGGCGGAGGAGACGTATCTCATCCAGGAGCTGCACCTGCCCATTTACCACTGCTGGTGTCTTATGCTGGAGGAGCGCTTTTTCGGAGAGGGTGAGCAGACATGAAGGTGGCTCTGGTAGGGAGCACGGGCTATATCGCCGGGTTCCTTCTGAAACGGTTTGAGGAAGAGGGCTGGGATGTCCTGCGGATAGGCCGGCGGGCGCCGGCGGACGCGGTGCTGCGCCTGGAGGATGCGGAGCGGTTCGACTATGGCGCCCTGGAGGGCGTGGACGCGGTGGTGTTCACGGCGGCGGTGTCCGGACCGGACAAGTGCGCCGGCGAGTTCGACGCCTGCTGGCGCGTGAACGTCACGGGGACGGAGCACTTCATCCGGGAGGCCATGGCACGGGGCTGCCGTGTGCTGTTTTTCTCCAGCGACGCGGTGTTCGGGGATATCCCGGGCGCGGTGTATACGGAGGAGTCTGAGACATGCGCGGCCACACCCTACGGCCGGATGAAGAAGGCGGTGGAGGATGAATTTAAGGGTCAGCCGCTGTTCAAGGCCATCCGCCTGCCCTATGTGGTGTCGGCAAAAGACCGGTTCGTGTCCCGCTGTCTGGAGGCCATAGAGAGCGGGAAAAAGGAAGAGGTGTTCCACCCCTTTTACCGGAACTGCGTGGTGGTGAGCGACGTGGCGGACACGGTGGCGTGGCTGCTGAAAAACTGGGAGACATACGCCCCCGCGGTGCTGAATGTGGCGGGGCGGGAGCTGGTGAGCCGGGTGCGTATCGCGGACGAGCTGGACCGCATCTTTGACGGGCGGCTGAAATACAGGATCGTGGACCCCGGGGAGGCGTTTTTCCGGAACCGTCCCAGGATCACCGAGATGAGAAGTCTATACCTGGAGAAGCTGGGCGCCGTGAGCGGCGCGGGCTTCAGCGAAAAGATAAGGAGAGAGTTGACATGAGCAAAAAGGCATTGATAACCGGCGTGACGGGCATGGTGGGGTCCCACCTGGCGGATTTCCTGCTGGCCAATACAGATTGGGATATTTACGGCGTGTGCCGCTGGCGCAGCCCCCTGGACAATGTGCAGCACCTGCTGGAACGGGTGAACGAAAAGGACCGGGTCTTTTTTGAGTACGCGGACCTGAACGACCAGATATCTCTGATGACGGTGATCGGGAAGGTGCGGCCGGACTACGTGTTCCACCTGGCGGCCCAGAGCTACCCCCTGACCAGCTTCACGGCGCCCATCGACACGCTGAACACGAACATCCTGGGCACCTGCCGGCTGCTGGAGGCCATCCGCCACGAGATGGAGACGGACAGCGGCTACAAGCCGGTGGTGCACGTGTGCGCGTCCTCGGAGGTGTTTGGAAAGATACCGGCGGAGAAGAAGCCGGAGACGGGCATCCACGAGGAGTGCCCCTTCCACCCGGCCAGCCCCTATGCCATCTCCAAGGTGGGCACCGACCTGCTGGGCCGGTACTACGCCGAGGCCTACGGCATGACGGTGATGACCACCCGGATGTTCACCCACACGGGCCCCCGTCGTGGGGACGTGTTCCACGAGAGCACCTTCGCCAAGCAGATCGCCATGATCGAGGCGGGGCTCATCGAGCCGGTGGTGAAGGTGGGCAACCTGAAGAGCCTGCGGACGTACGCGGACGTGCGTGACGCGGTGCGGGCCTATTACATGCTGGTGACGGTGGACCCCATCCCCGGGGAGCACTACAACATCGGCGGCAGCTATACCTGCGAGGTGGGGGACACCTTGCACACGCTGATCTCCTACTCGCCCATGAAGGACCAGATCCAGGTGGAGACGGACCCGGAACGGCTGCGTCCCATCGACGCGGACCTGCAGGTGCCGGACTGCCGGAAGTTTAAGGCCCACACGGGCTGGGAGCCCCAGATCAGCTTCGAGACGACCATGCACGACCTGCTGGACTACTGGCGGGAGAAGATCAGGACGGGGGCCATGTTCCTGACGCGGTAAAAGACTATTTCAAAAGCAAGGACGAGCATGATACAGAAGCTGAAGCAGAACCAGTTCCTGTTTTCGGAGCTGGTGAAGCGGGATTTCACAAAGAAATACAAGCGGACGATCCTGGGCATGGCCTGGAGCATCCTCGCGCCGCTGATGAATCTTCTCATCATGTGGCTGGTGTTCAACAAGCTGTTCGGCAACAATGTGGACCACTATGTGATCTACCTGTTCGCCGGCCAGCTGGTGTTCTCATACTTTACAGATGCCACCAATCTGGGCATGAGCTCTTTGGTGGGGAACTCCGGCATCTTCACGAAGATCAACATCCCCAAGTACCTGTTTCTGTTCTCCCAGAACGTGTCGTCCCTTATAAACTTCGGGCTGACGCTGCTGATCTTCTTCACCTTCGTGGCGCTGGACGGCATCCCGTTCACCTGGAAGTTCCTGCTGCTGGTGTACCCGGTGGGGTGTCTCATCGTGTTCAACATCGGGGTGGGGCTCGTCCTGTCGGCGCTATATGTGTTCTTCCGGGACATGCAGTACCTGTGGGGCATCCTGACCCAGCTCATCATGTGGCTTTCGGCCATTTTCTACACCATAGACAACTATGGCCAGACGGCGCAGTACCTCTTCCTGCTGAACCCGATATACCTCTACTCCCGATATTTCCGAAAGATCGTCATCGAGAGCACCATACCCACGCCGCAGTTCCACCTGCTGGCGGCCGCCTACGCGCTGATCGCTTTCGGGATAGGGGCGCTGATGTATAAGAAGTACAATCATGAGTTTCTGTACTACGTGTGAGGCGTTGATATGAAGACGATGATCAGGGCCGAGCACGTGTCCATCGGCTACAAGATAGGGGATTTCAAGGACATCGGTCTGAAGGAGTGGACGATGCGTCACCTGAAGCGGAACTACCATGTGGAGAGCTTCATGGCGGTGAACGACGTGTCCTTCGAGCTCAAAGAAGGGGACATGCTGGGCATTATCGGGGCCAACGGCGCCGGGAAGTCCACGCTCTTGAAAGCGGTCATCGGGGTGATGGAGCCCCGGGAGGGGCACATCGAGCGAAACGGCAACGTGTCTGCCCTTTTGGAGCTGGCGTCCGGGTTCGACGGGGATCTGACGGTGAAGGAGAACGCGTACCTGCGTGGCGCCATGCTGGGGTACACGAAGGAGTTCATGGATGCCACCTACGGGGACATCATCGCTTTCGCGGAGCTGGAGGACTTCCAGGACCGGCCCTTCAAGCAGCTGAGTACCGGCATGCAGTCCCGGCTGGCCTTTTCCATCGCCAGTCTGGTGCAGCCGGAGATACTGATATTGGACGAGGTGCTGTCGGTAGGCGACGGCGCGTTCCAGGAGAAGAGCGCGGCGAAGATGCGCCAGATCATCTCCGGCGGCGCGGCGACGGTGTTGGTGTCCCACTCCCTGGAGCAGATACGGGAGCTGTGCAGCAAGGTGCTGTGGCTGGACAGGGGCCGGCAGATCGCCTTTGGCAGCGACGTACAGGGCATATGCGACCTCTATGCGGATTTCCTGGAGGGGAAGCTCCGGACGGAGGATGTACCTGCGGCATATCAGCGCCTGCTGGCAGAGCGGTCGGAGATGCTGCATGGGCTGACGGAGCAGCCGCAGGACGAGAGCGAAGGCCGCCTGCGGACGGCTGTCTGCGCGTGGGACGAGCAGCACGGCGGGTCACAGCGGGCACGCATCGGCAGCGTCGCCATCCTGGATCAGCGTGGCAGGGCCTGCGACTATCTGCAGACGGACGCGGCGTACACGATAGAGATCAGCTACGCCCTGAGCGCCAAGCTGACGGAGCCATACTGCGGCATTGCCGTATTTCGGGATGACGGCGTTCACTGCTACGGCACCAATACGGCGATCGACCACGTGGCCTGGGAGCCGGGAGAACGTGGAACGGTCCGCTTTCAGATGGAGAGATGTCCGCTGCAGCAGGGAAGGTATGTGCTGGACGTCGCTATTAGCGAGGCGGATGGCAGAGACTGCGATTATTTCCGGTCGGCGCTGGAGTTCGAGGTCGTCAACCCGAGAAACACGGTCGGCCTGGTCGCTTTCTCCCATAAGTGGGTGTTCGGATGAAAAAGCAAGGGACAGGAAAACGGAAGCTCTTTCAATGGATCATCGTCGCGGAGATCATCGTCTGCTACATGGCGGTTCTGACCGTGGTGAGCTATGCCCGGGGTCCGGAGCGGCACGGAGCGGCGGAGGAGCCGCTGCTGACAGAGGCAGATTTCAGTGACATCAGCGGACTGCCGGCGGAAGAGGCGGGCGCGCCGTTCACCTTTGAGGACCGGGTCCAGGGAGAAACCGTGGGGTGCCTGGCGGACGTTGACCTGCGCGCCATGCGTGGCATATGCGTGTCCTTTTCGGTGGACTGCCCGGCGGAGTATGCCGGAGGGGTCCTTTTTGTCGACCTGTGCAACGGTGAGGCGGGGTATGACTACCCGGAGCAGGAATATCAGCTAACGCTGCTTCCCGGGCAAAACGAGGCGGATTTTATCCTTGACCCCGGCCCAGAGCATCCTGACACGGCGGCGCTACGGTTTTTCACGCTGGATACGGCCGGTTACAGGCTGGAGAATGTGGGCATATATGAGGAGATCCTGCTTCCGCAGATACCGGATGGGCTGAAGATCGGTGTGGGGGCATGCTTTTTGCTGCTGGCCGTGACGGCTGCTGCTTGGGCGGCGGACGTCCGCAGGGATAAGAGATCCAGGGAGACCGGGATATCTGCGATGCCCCTGGAGGAATGAATATGGGAAACAGTAAGAGAAACAGAAAAACAAAAACGGAAAATCCCCAGAGACCTGTCCTGCCGCAGAAGAAGGCTGATACGGAGAGCGTCCCGCTGAAAATGACGGCGCTTTTGAGCAAGGACCTGGACCGCATCATAGAGCAGGACCGGACCATCATGTGGGAGATGGGGACGCTTGAGACCGGTGGGAGATTTGACGATATCACCATGGGTCAGATCCTGGAGGAGATCACCCGCGAGGCCCGGGGACTGAAAGAGCCCGCCGGCGCGCCGCCCATTCAGCAGGCGGTGAAGCCGCACATGGCGGAGCCTGCGCTGCTCAACAGGCTGCACAGGATCGACGACCGTTTAAAGAAGCTCCCGCTATATCAGAAGGTCCTTCGGCCGCAAGTGGCGGAGCGGCTGAAGGCGCGGCTGATGACCCGCCATGTGGACGCCTCGGAGCTGATGGGATATGACGGGGCGGCATTCGTGTCGGCGTGTTATCAGACGTTCCTGGGGCGTCAGCCGGAGCCGGAGGCGATGCACAATACCCGCAGCCTTTTGGTGGATGGCCGTATGCGGAAAATATACTTTTTGATGCAGGTAGCGAACTCGGAGGAGGCGAGCCAGCATCTGATAGTTCTGCGGGGCACGAAGAAGTATCTGCGCAGGGAGCGTCTGCGCAGCATGGCCTTGCATCTGCCTCTCGCGGAGCGGCTGGCAAGGCTGTCGGCCACGCTTGGTGCTTTGGGCTATCAGCAGGAATTGTTGGAGGCAAAATATCAGGAAAGCAGCCGTGGCCTACAGAGCGCAGGCAGGAGGCTGGATGAACTGGCTGGCACCGTGGACGTCCATGAACGCAGCCTAGACGGGCTTGAGAAACAAAATGATGGTATCCACGATTCCCTTGCAGCTCTGGAAAAACGGCAAGAGGAGACGGCAAAGAAGAATGAACAGCTGCTCTCTCAGCATGAGACAAGTCTGAGCCTGCTTGGAGACGATGTGAACAGCTTGAATACCTGGCAGGCCGAAGTGCAGGCGGAAGGCGAGCAGCGCCGGCAGCGGCTGGAGCGGTTCAAACGGCGGCTGGACAGCTTCTATATCCATTATGAACACAGCCTGCTCCCGATCTCAGAGGAGACATATTATTCCAGACACGCCCACTATTTTAAAAAAGTCGATGCGTGGGCGGGAGACAGAGATAAAGCTGCCCTGACGATCGTTGACTTGGGGTGCGGGGACGGCATGTGGCTGAAGGCGCTGGAGAAGCGCGGATACAAACCGACAGGGGTCGACAGCAACGAGCAAATGCTGGCATCGGCCAGGAATAACGTTATAGAGGGGAAGCTCTATCTTCAGGATGCTGTCAGCTTCCTTCAGGAGCAGGGCGAAGGGACGCTGGACATGATCTCCTCGTTCCACATGATCGAGCACATGGAGCCGATAGAGCTTTTTGAGTTTTTCGAGGCCTGTGAGCGGACCCTGAAGCCTGGCGGACTGTTCATCCTGGAGACGCCGAACCCGAAAAATATCCTGGTGGCGACGGAGCAGTTTTATATGGACGTCACCCACAAACACATCATTCCGTGGGAGCTGCTGGAGTTTCTTATGAAGGACTTCGGCTTTGAACAGATCGAGACGGTCCCCATCACGCCGCTGGACTATTTCCCGATAGAGTACAAACAAAATGATCCGGTCAGTCACATGGCATTTCGTTTCAACAATGAGACGGCCTATTCAGTATGGGCGGTGAAGCCTGCATGAAAATATTATTGATGCACCAGACGGTGGCAAAGCATGACGGCGTCGGAACAGACATCACCTCTATCTGCCAGACGCTGGAGGATGTGGGGGACTGCGTCGTATATGCCGATTACTGCTTTGACGATGCGCTTACATATGTGAATGAAGACAGCGCCGTTCAGATATTGGCAGATCCCGGGAACCTGGTGATCTACCATCACAGCGTATTCTGGGAAAAGGGCGAGCGGCTCCTGCGCGGGGCAAAGGCCCGGATCGTCGTGCGCTACCACAACATCACGCCGAGGGAGTTTTTTGCCCCATACGATGATTTTGCCGAATCCCAGTGCCGCCTGGGGAGAGAGCAGACCCAGCGGCTGATACAGGAGCTGAAGGATGCTTTCTGGCTCTGCGATTCGCACTACAACAGCCGGGATATCACAGGCGTTCCCCGGGAGAGGATGGCAGTGTGTCCGCCTTTTCACAAGACGGAATCATGGGCGGCCGGCGAGCCGGATGAGGGCGTCATGAAGACGCTGCTGTTTTCTGAGCAGATCAATCTTCTGTTCGTCGGCCGCGTGGCGCCGAACAAGGGCCACCTGTTTCTACTGGATGTGGTGCAGGCGTTCCGGGTGAATTATAGCCAGGATATCCATCTTTGGATCATAGGAAAGTTTGACGAATCTCTGAAGGGGTATAACGACCAGATCAGAGCACGCATCGACGCCTACGGACTGCAAAACAATGTACATTTCGTCGGTGAGCTCAACGATGGGATCATGAGCGCCTACTATCTCGGGTGCGACTTCTTTGTGTGCGCCAGCGAACACGAGGGTTTCTGCATCCCGCTGGCGGAGGCGCAGTATTTTCAGCTGCCGATCCTGGCGAAGCGGTCGTCGGCCATACCGGAGACGCTTGGGCCGGACCAGCTTATCTTTGGAGACGATCCGCGCACCTATGCGGCAGCCATCCATACGCTCTATGGGAACGGAGACTACACGCGCTGGCTCCGGGAAAGAGGAAAAGAGAATTATACGAAACGCTTTGCGTACGGAGTGATCCAGGCTAGCCTGCGGGATGCGCTGCGGCGCTGGGGACTCATTTAAACGTTGATCGGGAGGCAAGTATGAAGGTCGCGATAGCAATGGTACAGGTGCCGTTTTACACGGGCGGCGCTGAGATACACGCCATGATGCTGAGAGATGAGCTGAGAAAAAGAGGCCACCAGGCGGAGATCGTGACGATCCCGTTCAAGTGGTATCCCCCTGAGGTGCTCATGGACAGCATGCTGATGGGCCGGATGATGGACCTCACAGAGGTGAACGGGGAGACCATCGACCGGGTGATCGCCATGAAGTTTCCCGCGTACTATGTCAGGCATCCCAATAAAGTCCTTTGGCTTCTGCATCAGCACAGGGCGGCCTATGACCTGTGGGGAACACCTTTCGGCGATATCCACAAGCTGCCGGAGGGGGAACAGGTACGGGAGTTCATCCGGGAATGCGACAACAAATACATCAGCGAGGCCAGGTATATCTATACGAACGGCCAGAACACCTCCAACCGACTGAAAAAGTATAACGGCATCGACAGCACGCCGCTCTATGTCCCGCCGCTGGGGTGGGAAAAGCTGCACAGCGAAGGATATGGAGACTATATCTTCTACGCCAGCCGCATCGACCCCATGAAGCGGCAGCGGCTGCTGGTGGAAGCGGCGCGGTATGTGAAGACGGACGTCAAATTCGTCATCGCCGGCTCTGGCAGTGAAAGGGAAGTTGGGTACATAAAGGAGCAGATCAGGAACTATCACCTGGAGGACAAGGTGACTCTCGCCGGATTCATCTCCGAGGAGGAAAAAATACGCCTGTACGCCAACTGCCTGGGCGTGTATTTTGGCGCCTACGACGAGGATTACGGCGCCATAACGATAGAGGGCTTCTTCTCCCGTAAGCCGGTGATCGTCCATCACGACGCCGGCGGGCCGCTGGAGTTCGTCCGGGACGGGGAAAACGGCTATGTGCTGGATGAGGACGCCAAAGCGGTGGCGGAAAAGATAGATGAGCTATATAAGGACAGGAAAAAGGCAAAAAAGCTCGGCGAAAATGGTTACAGGCTTATGCAGGAGATGCATATGGATTGGGATTATATCATCGAGCAGCTGTTGAAATAAAGGTGTGAACGTATGAAAAAGCCGACGATGCTGTACGCGAGTCCCTTCTGGCCGGTGAAGAGCGGGATATCCAACTACAGCAGCCATCTTCTGCAGGCATTAAAAAAATATTTCACCATCACTCTTCTGACAGACGGCTATGGACCAGAGGATGAGCGGTGCAAAGAGTTTCCGGTCATCCGGTATAAGAAGGGCGAAGTGTACGAAGGGCAGGATGTGATCCTGTACAACATCGGGAACCAGCCGGATTACCACAGCTATATGCTGGACGCCATGGAGAACAATCCGGGCTATATCATCCTGCACGATTTCTCGTTGTATTACCTGACGGTGGGCGTGGCGCAGCGGAACGACCGGGTCTTCTCGGAGATATATAAGCATGCGGGCATAGACGGCATACAGCTGGTGAAGGACAGCCTCCGGGAAAAACCGGAGTGGGATCTTCTGCTGCACAAGGCTTTGGCGGACAAGCTGCCCATGAACAGAGGCGTGCTGGAGAGCGCCAAGGGGATACTGGTCCATTCCCATTATGCGGAGCGGTGCATCCGGGAGATGGGAGTGCAGACGGATATTTGCTGCGTCAACCACCTGATGACGGACATGCCGGTGGGCAATATGAGCCCCGCGAAGATCAAGAAAACGGCGAAGGAAAAATGGGACATCCCGGAGGACGCGTTCGTCCTGGTCGCGGCGGGCTTCATAGGCACGACAAAGCAGAATGTGCTGACCTGCAAGGCGGTCGGGATATATAACGCCAGCCATAAGAACAAGATCTATTACCTCATGGCCGGAGACGGCCCGGATGCGGACCCGTATTTGGATACATACATCAAAAAGACCGGCTTTCTGCCGGACGATCTCTATACGGCCGCGATACGCCGGGCGGACGTCATCATGAACCTCCGGTATCCCACGAACGGCGAGACGTCGGGGACGATGATCCAGGGGATGCAGCTGGGGAAGCCCTGCGTGACGACGGCGATCGGGTGGTTCGACGAGCTGCCGGATGACGCGGTCATCAAGCTGTCCCCCGCGATCACGGCGGAGGAGCTGGCGGCCAGGCTTGACCGGCTGGACATGAAGGCCCTGGGGAAGATGGGCGCCCGCGCGAGGGAGTATATCCGCAGAGAATATGACCCGGATAAGATCGCGCGGCAGATAAAGGCGTTTTTGACGGGGCGTTGAGAGTTTGGCTATAGGCGCTCGATTTATATGAAATGATCCAAAAAGGAAGATGGAGGAAATCAATGCAGCAGGTTGATCGTATGGTTTTGAACGGTGCGTCCAGGTTAAGGAAAAAGCGGATATTTCAGGGTGTTCTCCTGGTGTTTCTGATTGCGGCTATGGGCTACAGGGCCTATGTCATCTTTAGAATGTTCATCCCTTATGGAATGGACTCGGACGTTGCCACCGACATCGTCTATCTGCGACAGACTTTTCTGGAAAAAAACCTGTTCCCGGAGGGATTTATACACTGCAATGACACGCTGCTCAACCGGTCTTGGCTTCCTTATTGGCTGTTTTATGCGGTGACCAATGATTTTATCCGCGCGTATCAGTTCACATCGGTTTTTATGCTGATCGTGCAACTGCTGGCAGTCTATTATCTCATGAGATGTGTAGGCTTGAGAAAGGAAACAGCGCTTTTTTCGCTGTGTATGTACGTTGTGTGGATGCCGAAAGGCATCAATTACGTCATAGTCTATCCCAGCAATGTCAATTCCCCTCTTGTGGTGATCGCGGTACTTACACTGGCGCTCAAAATAAAGCTGGACTATGCAGCCCAGAGAAGATCAAAACTGGGAAAAAGAACAGCTGTTTTGTATAGCCTGCTTTTGTTGGCTATGTCAGCATGGAGCGGATACACCACAGCCAAGCTGGTGATCATACTGTATGTCCCGCTGGTGATGGTGGACGCTTGCA
Organism: uncultured Oscillospiraceae bacterium; assembly: GCA_947624035.1. Taxonomy (GTDB): domain Bacteria; phylum Bacillota; class Clostridia; order Oscillospirales; family Oscillospiraceae; genus CAJOIG01. The sequence continues at coordinate 13,878 of CANQIH010000019.1, forward strand.
GGATCTTTTTGAGATATAAGACAAAGCACCGACTGGATCAACAGTATGTTTTTTCGTTTGCCGGCAGTTTGGTCCTCTTATTTGTCAATCTGTTAGGTTATAAGCTGCTGTTGCTTTTTCATGGCAATGCGTTCGTACAAAGAGGGGCCTTCATGCGTGGGACTGACGCATGGTTTGAGTGGGACGCGATTTCACAAAACATCAAAACGTTCCTTGAGTTTCTTGGTGTGACGGGCGCGGAGGGCAGCCTCGCATCTTGGCAGGGGCTCTCTTTGCTGATATACATATGTTTTTTCGCCCTGATTATCCTTTCAATAGCCCAACTGTTGTCCGGCGCATTTTCACGAGCGATAAGCGACAACAGCACGGAAGATGAGATGAAATGGCTTGCGGTGGACGAGGTCGTGTGGACAAGTCTTGCATCGACAGCTGTCATTGCCGCGTATATGTTTGCGACTGGAGTATATGCGACACGTTACTATGTTATTGCCAGCGCGTTTCTGCCAGCCATCTGCGGCGCGGCGATGGAAAAATGGAGTTGGGATGAAGCGAGAGGTCAGGATTACCTGTTGCTTAGTTTTGTGACGATCGGCCTCGCGGCATTGCTCTCCGTCAATGCGCACATCGATCGGAATATCAGGTCGTCGCCGACGCCCCCTCTCATGTCTGTTGCTGAGTACATAGAACAGGAAGGATACAAATACGTTACGGCGACGTTTTGGAAAGCAGCTGTGATAACAGGACTTACAGATGGTGAAGTTGATTATCAACATATAACTATATCTGATGACGGAAACGAGATCCTGAAAGAGCATAAATGGCTGATAGATGAGCGCAAATATGAAGAGAAAAAAGAAGGCGTTCCGAATATCCTTCTTTTGACCGACGAAGAGGAAAGTATAGTCTTGGGCCGGTCGGCTGGCGCAAAGCTTCTTTCAGCCGGCAGTAAGATAAACGAGATAAGCGAGTACAATCTGTACGAATACGTTGAAAACCCGTTTATCCTGCAAAAGGAGCTGCAGCGCATGTATATATTGGGTGAAACGGTGAGCTTTGACGGGACGGATCAGGATGCTCATCGGTTTTTTGAGAGCGGCATATCAGACGCAGAAGGGAATTTCGCGTGGACCGACGGGGATACGGCGCGGATGCTGGCAGATCTGGGATCCGCAGTGGAGAGCGATCTCGTGCTGCAGCTCGACTTGGCGGCGATATATCAGGCGCCTCAGCGTATGACCGTCAGATCAGGGGAGGCTGTCCTGTTTGATGAGAGCATAGCGGATGTCTCGTCTCCGGTGAATATCGTCATCCCTGCGGCGTGTGTCGAGGATCAGACCGTTGAACTTATCTTTGAGTTCCCGGACGCAGTCTCTCCAAAGGAGAGGGGCGAGAGCGGCGACGCGCGGGAACTGGCATTCGCGATACGGTCCTTTTGCCTTAAGGACGAGGAATAACGCAAGCGCTTGATTTGAACATGAGTTTTGGGAGAGAAATATAAATGCAAAAAATGCCAAAAACCAGCGACAACTTTTGGAGGGAAGCTGGCGCAGCGGTGTTGATATGCTTTTTGATTGCATATCTGCTCCTGGCGGTGCTGCTGCCCAGCGGCCAGTATGGAGAGAGCGGGAGTTTTCTGTTGTCTGCAGCCTCACTGAGCAATCATGGGAGCTTTCAGATCACAGAAGAAGATCTTGAGACAGCGTGTGCTCTTTTTCCTGGTCATGAGGCCTATTTAAGGAATTATATAACGCATATGCCAACGACGCAGAACGGGAACCACTACTCATGGTATCTGAGTATTTATTCGCCGTTATGCCTTCCTGCTTTGTTTGCACTGCGTCTACTGCGCCTCAATGCGATTTATGCGTTTTCCATCACGAATGCGCTGCTCATATCAACGGCCTTATGGGTCGTATACCGGTTCGCCAAGATCAGCGCAAAGAAAAAGCTGTTGGCCATCCTGCTGCTGGGAACATCGCCAATCATACGATATCTGAATGTGCAGCTCTATGAGGTAACACTTTTCTCTTTTGTGACGATGGCCATGGTGTTCTGGTTCAACCGGTGGCGCAAGCTGGCGGCCCTGTTTCTCTCTCTGGCAGGGACCATGAATCCCACAGTCATGGCCTTCGGATTCTTTATGATTCTGGACTACTTTCTGGAAATGTTCAGAGAGAGCGGATGGTCCGTGAGGGCCTTTTTCCGCCGTTTTGCGGAAGACTGGAAAAAGACCGCCGGCTTGGCGGTATGTTTCCTCCCCTGTTTTGTCCCCTTCGTAATCAACTACATCGGCATGGGCTCCTGGTATGTCCAGTCGGGCAACGCGATGCTACAGGGGACAGGAGGACGGTTCATCGCGTACCTTTTCGATCTGAACCTGGGGCTTTTCCCGTATTACCCGGCGCTGATGTTCCTCTTTGCCGTTGTGGCGATTTGGGGAGGGGTGCGTGAGAAAAGATATGACATGCTCTGCACTTTTTTGGGGGCGCTGGCGGTCATGGGCGCATACAGCATCCATCTCCACATCAACTGCGGTATGTCGGGTATAGCACGGTATAACGCATGGCTCGTCCCGATCATCGCTCTGGGGACTATTTACTACATGGATATTTCTTTCTCTGGCGTGACTGCCAGGAGGGTCTGTTCCGGACTGACGGCCCTGTCGTGCATCTGGTGTGTCTTTATCGTAGGCGTTACGGCATATTCGCCCAACAGAGGCCACACTGGTTGGTGGACGCCAGTAGCGGAGACAGTCCTGAAGTATGCCCCGGGACTTTATGATCCATTGCCCTCCACGTTCTATTCCCGGACTCTCCATATTGACGGAGCGTACGACATAACAGAGCCGGCGTACTATCTCGATCCGCAGACGAATGAGGTGCGAAAACTGATATATAAGGCTGATGAGGGGCAAGCAGAAAGGGTTTTGAATGACTTGAAGGGTGACGAGGAATCAGTTGCGTACTTGAAAGAAAGGCTCAAAGATAATGGCTTGGATGGGAAATTCCATTATATTGATTTTTCCGTCTTTGGAGCCTATCAGCTTATGGAGAAAACACCCGAGGAAAAGGGTGAATTAGCCGAGGTCGGCATAGTGGCTGAGGGTCATGATTTAACTTTGGAAAGTGATGGCCATTGCCTGATCACAATGATTCCCATTACGATCAAGGATAATACCCTTTATAAAATAGAAACGGCGTTTGAGGATAACAGCGTTTTGCCCAGCGCCAGTGATCTATATGTTGATTTTTGCGGACCAGGCTATGACAATGTCGAGCAACAAGCCAATGGGTTTGTAAAGGATGGGATATATAGTTATACATTCTATTTTGATTCCGGTACGATAGATAACTCATCGGTGGACGGATATGTACGGGTCATCAGTGGAGATATGAATCTGCCGCTTGAGGTAAAGTCGCTGCGTGTAACAGAGATGGAACGCCTTGATTGAGGCAAATCATATATATATAAGAGAAAGTTGTGATAACAGTGAAAGTCGTTATATTAGCCGGTGGCTTTGGCACCCGGATCATGGAAGAGAGCCAGTATAAGCCCAAGCCCATGGTGGAGCTGGGCGGTATGCCCATCATCTGGCACATCATGAAGCTGTACAGCCATTACGGCTTTAACGAGTTCATCATCTGCGGCGGGTATAAGCAGCACATCATCAAGGAGTATTTCGCTAACTATTTTCTGCACATGTCGGACATAACATATGACTTCACTCACGGGAAAAATGAGATGATCGTCCACCACAGCGCCGCGGAGCCCTGGAAGGTGACAGTAGTGGACACGGGCCTGCACACCATGACCGGCGGGCGTATCAAACGGGTGCAGGACTACATAGGGGACGAGCCTTTCATGATGACCTATGGCGACGGCGTGTGTGACGTGGACATATCGGAGCTTGTGAAGTTCCACCGATCCCATGGGAAGATCGCCACGCTGACGGCCGTGAGGCTGGAGCAGCAGAAGGGCATCTTGGATATCGGCGGTGACAACGCCGTGCATTCCTTCCGGGAAAAGCAGATCTCGGATGGGGCCTCCATCAATGCGGGGTTCATGGTCCTGGAGCCGGAAGTGTTCGGCTATATCAGCGGCGACGGCTGCATTTTTGAGAAGGAGACGTTGGTGGAGCTGGCGGAGCTTGGCGAGCTGATGAGCTACCAGCACACCGGCTTCTGGCAGTGCATGGACACGGTGCGGGAAAAGGAACAGCTGGAAAAACTATGGGGGAGCGGACAAGCTCCCTGGAAGGTATGGGACTGATGACATTCGATTTGAGTTTCTATAAAGGCAGGCGTGTGCTCCTCACGGGGCACACGGGGTTCAAGGGCGCCTGGATGAGCCAGGTGCTGACAGGCGCCGGGGCGGAGCTCACGGGCTACTCCCGCTGCTCGGAAAAGGACGTGAGCCTCTTTGAACTGGCGGACTTGAAGGACAAGCTCCGTCATGTGAAAGGCGACGTCCGGGACCTGGAGCACCTGAAGAAAGTGTTTGAAGAGGTACAGCCGGAGATCGTGATACACATGGCGGCCCAGCCCATCGTCCGGGACAGCTACGTTGACCCGGTGTATACATACGAGACCAACGTGATGGGCACGGTGAACGTGCTGGAGTGCGTGCGCCTCAGCCCATGCGTGAAGAGCTTTCTCAACGTGACCACAGACAAGGTGTACCACAACAACGAGTGGCCCTGGGGGTACCGGGAGAATGAGCCGCTGGATGGGTACGACCCCTACGCCAACTCCAAGAGCTGCTCGGAGCTTGTGACCCACAG
>CANQIH010000020.1 GCA_947624035.1 uncultured Oscillospiraceae bacterium
CCTTATAGATTAGATTTGTACGCCGGGATAAAGGAAAGAATAGGTCTATCACCTCCCTCCGGGTTGGATTTGTATATGAAAAAAGGCCCACCTTGGCGGCGGGCCTCGTTGACCGCAAAATAAATCTCATGGTGAGACGCATTTCTGCGTGGGGTCGAATGAAAAATACGTCTCACCGTGAGACGTATTTCCGGGCATGAAAAAAGGGCGTCCCGGATGGAACACCCTGCAAATGTGAAAAGGAACTATAATATGGGAGAAAACAGCATTAAAACGGCAAGTCGTCGCTTTGGGGGTGCAGCTTCTCGATTTGATCAACGAATTGTATTGTGTCGGAGACTATTCTAACAACATATTCTGCTTCTACTTTTGAAAGAACAGTATTTGGATGGGAGAAACTACGAGTGTTTCTAATTTGATTAAATTTAGCAAAGATATTGATTGTATTCTGAATCGCTACAACACAAAACTCCGAATCAAAATAGTTTTCATCTCTGTAATAATTTTTCAAATTTGCAACAACAGTATCTAAAGAGTAGTTCTCCCCGTTGTCGTTGGCAATTTTTATTCCATGTTTAATTGAAATTTCCCGGAAAAAATGGGATGCAAAAGTGTGAAGATGATCCAATACCAATTCAGGAGTATTATTTGCGAAATGTTGTCTTATATCTTCCTTCAAGAGTGATAAGTCGTAACCGCCTATTGTTGGAAGATTTATTGACTTGGATGATAAAAGCCTTTTCTCAACCCCTCTTAAAAACTGATAGTCATCTTTTTCTCGCCAATCCCAATCCCAGTTTGCCACAGCACGGTAATAATCTAGCATGACTTTAAGTAGCTTTCCTGCGGTGACATCATCTTTTTCATCCCATATTTTTCTTATACACCGCTCTTGTGAAAGGTTGAACTCTTCATCAGCGAAAATATCAATACCACAGGCGTCGCGGATCATTCTCTGCGTGTTGTACTTGTTGAATGGAATATCATGCTTATCTAAAAAAGTAAAAATGTAACCGTGGGAGAATCCAAAAAAGGTTGCGGCCTTCTCTTTTTCTACATAGGTCAGTGAACTCATCGTTGCTCCCTTCTCACTTTCAAAACTTCACCTATTATAGCACACTACCCATGCAGTCGTCCATCCGAAAGAGCCAACTGTACTCATTCACCAGTAAATGCGTCTCATGGTGAGACGCATTTTTCTATGAAAAAGCAAGGCCCCGGTCAGAGCCTTGCTGTATAAAGCGGGTTAATAGTGTTTTTCCTTGGGAATAGCGGGTTTCACGGGTGGGTTCATATATCAATGCACCAGTAGCACCCACGGGACCGGTCGGGCCGGTGGGACCAACTGCACCAGCAGGACCAGCCGCGCCAGTCGGACCGGTCGGACCAACTGCACCGGCGGGACCAACAGGACCTGTCGGACCTGTGGCACCAACGGGGCCCGTGGGACCGGTGGGACCAACTGCACCAGCAGGACCAGCCGCACCAGTCGGACCTGTCGGACCAACTGCACCGGCGGGACCAACAGGACCTGTCGGACCTGTGGCACCAACGGGGCCAACCGGGCCCGTCGGACCAACGGGACCAGCCGGGCCAGCCGCGCCAGTCGCACCCGTCGCACCAGTCGCACCTACGGGGCCCATGGGACCCATGGGACCGGCGGCGCCAGTGGCGCCAACGGGACCGGCGGGACCCACAGGACCGGCAGGGCCCATGGGACCGGTAGGACCGGCGATGAGAGACGGGCAGCAGGGCGCCTGGGGGCAGGGACGGCGGGTCAAGCCGTCGGCCTGCTGGCCGCAGACGATGTTCATGTTCTCAGGACCGCATTCTGCCATAATTTCCTCCTTTGGGCTTCTGGAGCCTGATACAGTATATGACGGAGGCAGGCTGGCGGTGACATACAGCAAAGTCCCGGGAGAGTGGATACTCTCCCGGGACTGCCATTCAAATATTTACAGCTTCCAGGCCTTCAGGTCGGTGTGCAGCAGCCGGTGGGCCTCGTTGGACAGGGGGTGCTCCAGGTATTCCTCATAGACCCGCTGCACGGAGGCGTTCTCGTGGGAGAACCGCAGCTCGGCCTCCCGGTCCAGCCGGTATAGCACCTGGCCCCGCTCGCCGCCCAGCTCCTTGCCCTCGTGGATGGGCTGACCGCCGCCTCCGGCACAGCCGGAGGGACAGGCCATGATCTCCACGAAGTCGTACCGGACCTCCCCCTTCCGAATGGCCTCGATGAGGCGGGAGGCGTTGGCCAGGCCGCTGGCCACCGCCGTGTGGACGGTGATATCGCCGATGCGGAAGGTCCGCTCCTTCCAGCCGTCCAGGCCCCGCACGTCGCTGAAGGCGTCCGGGTCGGGGTTCTTGCCGGTGATGAGGTAGTGGGCGCTGCGGAGGGCCGCCTCCATGACGCCGCCGGTGGCGCCGAAGATGGCGCCCGCGCCGCTGCCCTCGCCCAGGGGGCTGTCGAACTCCGCCTCCCCGGCGGTCATGGGCTCGATCTGGCACACCTTCACCATGCGGGCCAGCTCCCGGGTGGTCAGGGCGAAGTCCACGTCCCGGCCGGCGCCGGCGTCGTTGACCTCGTCCACGGCGCACTCGTATTTCTTCGCCATGCAGGGCATGACGGACACGCACACGATCTTCTCCGGGTCCACTCCGGCCTTCTGGGCGAAGTAGGTCTTGGCCACGGCCCCGAACATCTGCTGGGGGCTCTTGGCGGTGGACAGGTTATCCAGCAGCTCCGGGTGGCGTATCTTGGCGTACCGCACCCAGCCGGGGCAGCAGGAGGTGAACATGGGCCACTTGTACTCGTCATGGTGGGTCATGCGCTCGATGAACTCGCTGCCCTCCTCCATGATGGTGAGGTCGGCGGAGAAGTCGGTGTCGAACACGTAGTCGAAGCCGATGGCCTTGAGCACAGCCACCATCCGGCCCACCGTGGCCTGCTCCCGGGGCAGGTCGAAGTCCTCGGCCCAGGCGGTGCGGACGGCGGGGGCCACCTGCACCACGCAGATCTTGTCCGGGTCCGCCAGGGCCTCGAACACCCGCATGGTGTCGTCCCGGGCCCGGAGGGCGCCCACGGGACAGTGGGTGACGCACTGGCCGCAGAAGGTACAGCCCGCGTCCATCAGGTCCAGCCGGTCCCGGACGGCCACGCCTGTGCGGGTGCCGGTGCCGGTCACGTCCCAGACCCGCATGTCCTGGACCTTGTCGCACACGGCCACGCAGCGCATGCAGTTGATGCACTTGGATGCGTCCCGGATGAGGGGATATGTATCGTCCCACTGGTGGGAGACGGGCTTCTGCTCAAAGGGCAGGTCCAGCACGTTCATGTCCCGGGCCAGGCTCTGGAGGGTGCAGTTGCCGCTGCGCACGCAGCTGGTGCAGTTGGTGCGGTGGCGGGAGAGGATCATCTCCACGGTCAGCCGCCGGGCAGAGCGTATCCTCTCCGTGTTGGTATGGACCACGATGCCCTCCACGGCGGGGGCGTTGCAGGAGGCCACCAGGTGGTCCTGGCCCTCCACCTCCACCACGCACATGCGGCAGGCGCCGATCTCGTTGATGTCCTTCAAGTAGCACAGGGTGGGGATGCGCAGCCCCGCCTTGCGGGCCGCCGCCAGAATGGTGGTCCCCTCGGGGACGGACACCCGGCGGCCGTCGATGGTCAGATTTACCATGCGGTCTTCCTCCCTCCCCGGAACGAGCCGTAGCCGAAGTGGTCGCACCGCAGACAGCGGGAGCACTCCTGCCGGGCCTGTTCGTCGCTCATGGAGTTCTCAATGAGGTCAAAGTCGTGGATACGCTCGGCCGCGGGCCGGTCGGTCATGTTGCACCGGCCGCAGGCGTCCCGGAAGTTGCCGGGGGCGATGGGCACGTCGATGTTGAAGTCGATCTCCCCGTGGAGGCCGAAGTACTCGTCGATGTTGGCCGCGGCGGTCTTGCCGGCCTCGATGGCCTTGATGACCGTGGCCGGGCCGGAGGCGCAGTCGCCGCCGGCGTACACGCCGTCGGAGCCCGCCACCGCGCCGGAGGTGTCCGCCTGGAGGGTGCCGAACCGGGAGGTGTTGATGCCGCACTCGGCGAAGTGGCCGAACTCGATGGCCTGGCCGATGGCCACGATCACGATGTCGCAGCTAAGCTCCTCCTCGGGGGCGTCGGCGTTCTTGGGGGCGGGCCGCCCACCCCGGTACACGCCGGGGATCTGGGGCTTGACCACCAGGGCTTTTACAGCGCCGGCCTCGTCGGTCTCGATGCGGACCGGGGCCATGAGGGTCACCAGCTCCACGCCCTCGGCGATGGCGCCGGTGATCTCGTTGGGCAGGGCGGTCATGTCCTGCTTGCGGCGGCGGTACACGCACCGGACGCTGGCCGCGCCCAGGCGCACCGCCGTGCGGCAGGCGTCCATGGCCACGTTGCCGCCGCCCACCACCACCACGTGCTTGCCGGTCATGTCCACGGGCTCGTTGTCGCCCATGGCGCCTAGCAGCTGCACGGCGGACATGACGTTCTCAGCGTCCTCGCCGGGGATGCCCAGGGTCTTGTAGGAGTGGGCGCCGATGGCCAGATACACCGCGTCGAACTTCTGGTGGATCTCGTTGAAGTCGATGTCCTTGCCGATCTCCACGTTGGTGTAGGCGGTGATGCCGGTGGAGAGGATGACGTTGATGTCCTCGTCCAGGAACTTCTCCGGCAGGCGGTACCGGGGGATGCCGTAGCGCAGCATGCCGCCAAACTTCTTCCGCCGCTCGTAGACGGTGACGGAGTGGCCCATGAGGGCCAGGTAGTAGGCGGCCGTGAGGCCCGTGGGACCGCCGCCGATGACAGCCACGGTCTTGCCCGTGGGGGGCGCGCACTTGGGGGCCGGCACGTGGCCCGCCTTCTCCACCGCGGCACGCTTCAGGCCCCGGATGTTCACCGATGCGTCGATGATGTTCCGGCGGCAGTGGTTCTCGCAGGGGTGCTCACAGATGAGGCCGCACACGCTGGGGAAGGGGTTGTCCTCCCGGATGAGCCGTACAGCGTCGGCGTAGCGGCCCTCCCGGACCAGGGCGATGTAGCCGGGGATGTCCACATGGGCCGGGCAGAAGGTGACGCAGGGCACGGCCTTGAAGCTGGACATGCAGCGGCCGGTCTTCAGGTGGGTCTCAAAGTCGTCCCGGAAGCCCTTCAGGCAGTCCAGGACCGTCCGGGCGGCCTCCCAGCCGATGGCGCAGTCGGCGGTGTCCACGATGGCCTGGGCGGCCTTGTTCAGGATCACCAGATCCCGCTCCGTGCCCTCGCCCTCCATGATCTTGCCCATGAGCTCCGACAGCTGGCTCAGGCCGATACGGCAGGGGACGCATTTGCCGCAGCTCTGGGCCAGGCACATGCGCAAAAAGGCGTCTGTCAGCTCCACGGGGCAGTTGCCCTGGGGGGCCACGTCGATGCGCCGCTCCATGTTGGCATACAGGCTGTCAACGATGGCCTGGGACTTGTCAGGGGTGGTTATGCTCAGGCGGCTCAACGGTTCCTCGCTCCTTTCTTTCGCAGTCTATTGGCGTTTCCTATAGCTCGCGTTGATATATGGGTATTGTCTACTATACCAAATATTGGCACAAAAAACAAGGTGCAATGTATACAAGTTATACAAAGCACCTTTGTTCCTATTGTTGAAGGTCATATCCTGCCCCGCCAGCGGTCCGGCAGGGTATTGAGCCAGCCCCCCAGGAAGAAGATATACAGCGAGCTGTATATCCAGAAGAGGGACACGATCACGATGGCCATGCCGCCGTACACGCTGTACATGCTGAACCGGTCCACCGCCCAGGAGTAGAGCCGGGAGAAGCCCAGCCAGGCCAGGGCGGAAAAGGCCGCGCCGGGCAGCTGCGCCCTGAAGGACAGGTCCCGCTCGGGCACATAGCGGTACAGAAGGGCGTTGACCGCCGTCACCACGGCGATGAACACCAGCACCCGCATCTGGAGCAGGACGGCCCAGAAGTGCACGTTCTCCGGCAGGACGCTGGTCAGTATCTTCTCCCCAAAAAACAGCAGCAGCATGTCTCCCAGCACCAGTACCACCAGCGCCAGGGTGTACAGCGCCGCCAGCAGCCGCTGGAGCAGAAAGCCGCCGTGGGGCTTGGCGCCGTACACCTGGGCCACGCCCCGCATAACGAGGCTCAAAAACTTCCCCGCGGACCACAGCTCCATCACGAGACCGGCGCCCAGGGCCACGGCGGAGCCCGCGTACATGTCCGCCACGATCTGGGACACCAGCTCCTGGAACTGGGGCGGCGCGTATGTCATGAGAAGGCCCATGACGTCCTGGTCCGTGATGGGCAGGTAGGGCATCAGCGCCAAAAACACCACCACCAGCGGCCCCAGGGAGAAAAAGAGGTAGTACGCCCCGCTGGTTGCGTACAGCCCCATATTGGTCTCACCGAACTCGGCCATCGCCCACCGCAGGATGGGCAGCAGCTTTTTCCCGCTTCTCATAAACGCCTCCCCGGACACCCCTCTGACGCACAGGATATTGCAAAAGCGTTGGGAACAGAACGTCTCCAACGCTTCATGGGCAAAACGGGCCCTGTATGGGTATTATATGCGGCCGCTCGAAATATGTCAATTCAAAATACTGGCAGAGCCGGGCGTCATTCCCCGTCCTCCATGTGCGCAAGGGCAAAGGCGATGCACTGGTTGATGAACTCGTTGCGGCTGATGTCCACCCCGGCAGCCTTTCGGTCCACCTCTTCCAGAACGTCCGCCGGTATCCGCATGGAGATGACCTCTTTCTCCGGTTTTCTCGGTCGAAACTTTTCCATTCCATCACGCCCCCTTGCGAATTGTATTCTGTTTTGATATAATTCGATATATTCTTAATTAGATATCAAAATACGAATACAATCGACGAGAGGTCTGGTATGCTGTTCAATTCCCTTTCGTTTTTAATATTCTTCCCGCTGGTGGTGTGCGTGTGCTTCCTGCTGCCAAAGAAAGCACGGTACATCTGGCTGCTTATCGCCAGCTACTACTTCTATATGTGCTGGAACGCCAAGTATGCCCTGCTCCTGCTGGCCTCCACGGTGATCACGTACCTGAGCGGCCTGTACATGGACTCCTTCAAGGACAAGAAAAAGGGAAACCCCGCTGTAATAAAGCGCAAGAAGATATGCGTGGCAGTGAGCTTTGCCCTTGATCTGTCCATCCTGTTCTTTTTCAAGTATTTCGATTTCGCTGTGGACAGCCTGAGCAAGGTCCTGGCCCTGGTACATATCCAGCTCAATCAGCCGTCCTTCGACGTGCTGCTGCCAGTGGGCATATCGTTTTATACTTTCCAGGCGCTGAGCTACACCATGGATGTGTACCGGGGGGAGATATACGCGGAGCGGAACTTCCTGCGGTACGCCCTTTTCGTGTCCTTCTTCCCTCAGCTGGTAGCGGGGCCCATCGAGCGGAGCAAGAATCTGCTGCGGCAGCTGTCGGAGGACAGCCATTTTGACTATGACAATGTCCGCACCGGCCTTCTGTGGATGCTGTGGGGGTTCTTTTTGAAGGTGGTCATCTCTGACCGGTGCGCCGTGCTGGTGAACACGGTCTACGGGAACTGCGCCGCTTATCAGGGCTTCCAGCTGATCGCCGCCAACGTGTGCTTCGCCCTGCAGATATACTGCGACTTCATGGGCTACTCCACCATCGCCAAGGGCGCGGCAAAGGTGCTGGGCTACGACATCATGGACAACTTCCGCCAGCCTTATTTCGCGGCGACGGTGAAGGACTTCTGGCGGCGGTGGCACATCTCCCTGAGTACCTGGTTCCGGGACTATCTGTACTTCCCCCTGGGCGGCAGCCGCAGGGGAACGGGCCGGACATACTTCAACATCATGGTGGTGTTCCTGGTCAGCGGTCTGTGGCACGGGGCCAGCTGGACGTTCGTGGTCTGGGGCGGGGTCCACGGCCTGCTCCAGGTCATAGAGGGCATTCTTACGCCGCCCTTTGAGAAACTGTGCGACCGGATGCACGTGCGGCGGGACGTGTTTTCCTGGCGGGCGCTGGGCACGGTCAAGACGTTCATCCTGGTGGACGCGGCGTGGGTGTTTTTCCGGGCCGGCACCATTCCGGCGGCGTTTCAGATATTGAAAAACTCGCTGAAGCTGTCCAACGTGGGCCTCATCCTGAACGACGGGCTGCTCAAGCTAGGCCTGAACAGCCGAAACATGTCCATTCTCGTGTTCGCGCTGATGCTCCTTCTCTCTGTGAGTGTGATCCAGGAAAAGGGGACGGATATCGTGGTCTGGATCACCCGGCAGAACGCCGTGTTCCGCTATGCCGCTTACTGGACCGTGCTGATCCTGATCCTCTTTTCCCTGGACATCACGGGCCAGGAGTTCCTTTACTTCCAGTTTTAGGAGGCGGCTATGAGAGCGTATCTCAAACTTATATGCAAGAGCGCTGCGGTGATGCTGCCGCTTATTATCCTCATCTTCTGGTTCTCAGTCTTTCCGAACAGTTTTATCGATGAGGAAGCGCCCTATTATATCTGGAACAGAGAGGTGTCGAGGCAAGGGCAGGATAAGTACTATGACACTGTCATATTGGGCGATTCTGTCGCAAACGCGGCCTATATGCCGGAGCTGCTGTCTGATAGCACGATCAACCTCTCCCTGAGCGGGTCGACGCCGCTGGAAAACTACTATACCTTACAGGAATGGCTGGAAAAACATGACCCGCCAAAGACCTGTTATCTCAGCTTTACGGACGACCATTTCCTTTTCTTCAGTACCTTTTGGACGCGCGTGATGTACTCTCACCGATACAGCCTGGAGGATAACATAGCGATGCTCCGCGCTACGGTGGACACGGGTAAGACCGGCGTCTGGAATATGGGCACCATATGGGATTTTATTGCTTATGAGGCGTGGCTCCCCAATAAATATATAACGGCGTTTATGAACGCGGGCTTTACCCAGCGACAGCAGGTGAATGCCGGTAATACCGCACTGATCGAACTTCACAGAGGTCGATATGTCGGAAGATCGGTATATCAGTATGCGCCGGCAGAGGTGCAGACGGTCGATATATTCAGAACGGTCCCGCCGTTTGAAAGCTATTATAAGATGCTGATCGGACTCTGTATCGAAAACGGCATACAGGTGCGTATCATTCGCCTGCCGATGCCGGAGAACTGCGTATTTACGGATGAGTATCGTGAGACATTCTATTCCTACTATAATGCGCTTCAGGCAGAGCATCCCGGGGTCACAGTGGATTGGTTCCCTCATTATGGAAACGAGTGCTTTATAGATAAACACCACATGAATGATTATGGGGCGCTGCGCTTTGCCACAGAGCTGAAAGCGTTATATCCGGGGGATTTTGGCGTCGAGCCGCCGTCTGCGGAACAGATCGCGGGCATCAATGACTACATCTCGTTGGAGACCGATCTGGACCACATCTTCGACTGGGTGGCAGGCCGGGGGTATACGGCGCTCCTGTATGACACCCTGGGCGTTGTCCCGACTTTGTATGGAGAGAGCATTGATACGGCCTTTTCGGATGTGCCTCTGGCCGTCATGTCCTTGGGTGTGGGACAGGCGCCGGAGGGAGAGAACATATATGCCGTTGTCGAGAACGGACAGCCCGCTGATGCGGCTGTCCTTCGGGCGGAGGACGGGACGCTGATGGTCCAAACTGCTGGCGGAGGACCGGCCGCGTGGGCGGTCGTACCCGGGGCAGCTCTCAGTGTCTTTGTTATAGACAGCTTTGGCAGAACGGTCTGCGCCAAATCCTTCAGCTGCACGGAAGGTACGCAGATCACGCTTCTGGGCTGACGCTTTTCATAAATACAGCGCCCCGGAGGGAAACCCTCCGGGGCGCCGAGCTTGTCAAAAAACGCTTATATTGGGATGATGCAGGGGGAGCTTGAGGGGGGCGGAGCCCCGCCTCAAATGGGATCTAAAGCCGGCAAATGCCTGCATTTGCGCCGCGCAGCGGCAGTATTTCATGACGGCTTTGACGGCAGGAAATACTCGGCTTTCAGGCTGTCAAAGAGTCTTCTTTGACAGCCTGAGCGCCCCGGAGGGAAACCCTCCGGGGCGCCTTTGTTCGGTGTTCGGTTTTTTCTTTCACGTCCCGCCGCAGGCGGGGCAGATGTGGTACAGCTTCAGATCGTAGCCCGTCAGGGTCACGCCCTGCTCCCGGGCCAGCTCCTCCAGCAGCGTCGGCGGCATGGCCGCGTCCTGTATCCTCCCGCACCTCTGGCAGATGAGGTGTGGGTGGGGCAGCCGCTCCCGGTCGTACCGGGCCGGGGCGCCGGGCATCTCCAGCTTCCGTATCTGGCCCTCCTGCTCCAGGATGCCCAGATTGCGGTACACCGTGCCCCTGGCCAGGGACGGCATATCCCGGTGGGCCAGTTCGTATATCTCCTCCGCGGTCCGGTGCTCCGGCGCGGCCGTGATGATGCTGTATATGAGCTGCCTCTGCCGGGTCATGCGCTCACGCCCTTTCCTATTTTAAGAATCAATCTTAAAATATTCTAGCAGGCTTTCCGGGAAATGTCAACTGTCACAGCTTTGCCAGATACCGGTAAAGGGGCGCCAAGGCGGAATAGATGTCCATGAGCCGGCCGGGAAGCTCCGGCCCCGGCGGGTCCGGCTCGAACCAGGCGGTGTGCTCCAGCCCCACGGTCCGGGCGTTGTACCAGTCATATAGCTCCGGGCCCGGGTCCCCCTTGGGCCGCTTGTACGTCTGCCAGTAGGGCTTGATCTCCGGGTGCCTGGCAAGGTCCCGGACGATCCTCGTCAGCTCCTTTGGCCTATCGTCGATGGACTTTCGCCAGCGCTCCAGCTGCTCCCCGCTCATGTTCCAGGCGCCCATACCGGCGTCCCAGCCCTTGGCGTCGATGCCGAACCAGAATTGGGGCGTGGGGGTGTATATCTCCCCGGATATGCCCAGGGAGAACCACATGTGGTCGTTGAAGGGCCCCCGGCCGTAGAGCCGCCGGGCGTCCCGCCATATCCGGGACACGTGGACCGTGGGGGCCATATGGGGGAACCGCTCTTCCATCCGCAGGCGCATCTCCTCCGCCAGGGCCTGGATGGGCCCGTGGAGGCACCGCTCGAAATCCTCCTTGTGGGCCTGGAACCAGGTCCGCTCGTTGTTGAAGGAAAGGCCCCACAGGAAATCCGGCAGGTCCTTGGGAAAGCCCTCGAAGGGCGGGGTTTTTCTCTCCGTCATGCTATACCTCAGTAATGCCGCCGCGGCGGCGGATAGGCCTATGATATCACCAAAAGGGCGCGATAGCAAGAAGGGGCGGGCCCCTCGTCGGAGCGGCGTCCTCTATGCTCCGCTGCCGCAGGCGGCAGCATCCGCCCGCTCCCGCGCTCCTCCTCTCCCCAAAGGGTAGGCTTACCCTTTGGGGGCCCCGGAATACAGAGACCGGACGTCTTGCGACGCCCGGTCCTGCATTTATGACGCCGTTACTTTTGCTACGCAAAAGTGCTCGCTTCGCGAGTGCGCTGACGCGCAGGCGTCAGATCCCATTTGAGGCGGGCTCCCGCCCCCTCAAGCTCCCCCTGCGTGTCTGAACCTTCCTGCATATACAGAGACCGGACACCTTTCGGTGCCCGGTCCTGCAACAAAGAAGAGAGGAGTGAAAAATGAAAAGTGTCTTGTGCGGTCCTGTCATCGGATGTTCGGCGCATCCTTTGACCCTGTGAGCATAAGATACACCATCCGGCGGAGGAAATGATGAATAAATTCACAACGTTTTGTTAACAAATGGTGAATGTCATAAGAACCGTTCTCGCCCAAAGAAAACCCTTCCATTGACAGAAAACAAACAAAAAGTTATAATGTGGCCTGTTTGCATGAAAGGAATCCCTCCCCATGAATATTCTCTATGACAGCCGCTGCTACGCGGACAAATACCCCTTCGGGCCCCTGACCGTGGGCCAGCCGGGCCGCTTTCGCATCCGCATCCCGTCGGAGTGCGGCGCCTGGCGGGTGCTGCTCACCGCCGATGGCCTGGAGCTGGAGCTATATAAGACCGGCCAGGACGGCCCCTACGACGTGTTCACCGGCGAGCTCACCCCCAACGAGCCGGGGCTTTATTTCTACATCTTCCACATCTGGGACAGAAACGGCGACTTCGACCTGTACCGGGTCCACGACGGCACCAACATCGGCCAGGGCGACCGGTGGCAGGTGTCGGTGCTGCCGGCGGACTACGCTCCGCCGGAGGATTTTCGGGGCGCGGTGTACTACCAGATCTTCCCCGATAGGTTCAACAAAGCCGGTGACTGCGACCTGACCGGCAAGCTGCAGCCCTACATCCTGCGGGACTTCGCCTCCTTCACCCCTGCCACCCGGGACGCCACCGACTTCGCCGGCGGCAACCTGAACGGCGTCATCGAAAAGCTGGACTACATAGCTGGGCTGGGCACGAAGGTGATCTACTTCAACCCCATCTTCATGGCCTGGTCCAATCACCGGTACGACACGGCGGACTACACCCGCATCGACCCCATGCTGGGCACGGAGGCGGACTTCGTGCGTCTGTGCGATGAGGCCCACGCCCGGGGCATGAAGGTCATCCTGGATGGCGTGTTCTCCCACACCGGCAGCCATAGCGTGTACTTCGACGCCGCCAGCCAGTTCGGTGGGGGCGCGGTGTCGGCTGGACCCACCTCTCCGTACTATAAGTGGTACGATTTTCAGGAATTTCCCCGGAAATACACGTCCTGGTGGGGCGTGGGCGTTCTGCCCTGCGTCAACGAGCTGGACCCGGGCTATATGGGATACATCCTGGGCGAGCAGGGCGTGGTGGCCAAGTGGATGGGCCTGGGGGCAGATGGCTTCCGGCTGGACGTGGCCGACGAGCTGCCGGACCAGTTCGTGGAGACCCTTTATAAGCGGGTGAAGGCCTGCGACCCTGAGGGCGTGGTCATCGGGGAGGTCTGGGAGGACGCCTCCAGCAAGGTCAGCTACAGCGTCCGCCGCCGGTACTTCACCGGCCCAGAGCTGGACGGCGTCATCAACTACCCCTTCCGGGCGGCCATCATCAACTTCTCCTCCGGCCAGGACGACGGCGAGGCCCTCCGGGAGGTTGTGCTGAACCTGGCGGAGAACTACCCCGCGGCGGCGCTGGACTGCACCATGCTGGTGCTGGGCACCCACGACACCGAGCGCATCGGCTCCATGCTCCCGGCGGACGCGGCCCGGCGGACGGCGGTCTTTTTGCAGTTCACCCTGCCCGGCGCGCCGGTGATCTACTACGGCGACGAGGCCGGTCTCGCCGGGGGCCGGGACCCCATGAACCGGCTGCCCTTCCCCTGGGGCCATGAGAACCAGGAGCTCCAGGCGCTCTACCGGGAGCTGGCCGGGATGAAAAACGCCCACCCCGCCCTGCGCACGGGCACCATCTACTTCGAGCGGGCCGAGTGGGGGTATCTCCAGTTCCTGCGCATCTGCCCAGAGGAGACGGTGCGGTGCAGCGTGGACCGCTCCAACGGCTGGTTCGCCCTGGAGGTCTGCTGAAAACATAAAGAACAAGGCCGCGGACAGCTGTCCGCGGCCTTGCCATATCTTCTGTTATTGCGTCACATACCCGAGCTTCCCGGCGTAGGTGCCGCTGGAGGGGTCGAAGTCCTCCGAGGACACGGACACGTACTGCCAGACGCCGTCCTGCTTTGCCAGCAGCAGCACGTCGTCCCCCGCCTGGGGATAGAAGGACGCCCAATGGCTGTCCTCCGTGCTGAGGGTGGTGCCGTCCGACCACTTCCAAAGGCCGCTGCCCGCGTCGAAGGACGCGCCCAGCCATGCGTACTGCAGGCCGCTGTTATCCAGCGCCTTTATGATGGCGTCCAGGTCGCCGTCGCCGCTCACCACCGCGAGGCTGGCGCCGGAGGCCTCCGCCACCTCCTTGGCCTCGGCGTAGGTCACGTTCCCGCTGTGGACCGTGTAGCTGCTCACGGGCGGGGGCGCAGGGGTCGCCGTGGGCTCAGGGGTGGCCGTAGGCGCCGCCGTAGGCGTGGGAGTGGTCTGAGGCTCGGGGGTGATCTGAGGCCCGGGGGTGGCCGTGGGGACCGCCGTGGGGACCGCTGTGGGAACAGGCGTGGCCGTGGCCGGCGTGGTATCCGTGACGTACTGGGTGTACACATAGCCGGTCACGCCGCCGTACACCACCTGGGTCCAGCCGTTCACCGTGCCGGTGCGCTGGAGGGAGTAGCCGGTATTGGCCGAGCCAAGGATGCCGTAGCCCGTGCCAGGGCCGGTGCGGATGCGCACGCCGATGCCCTGGATGTACACCGTGCCCGAGGCGGGCGTGACGGTGTAGCTGGGGGTGCTGGGCGTGGAGCCGCCCGTTCCACCGCCGGTCCCACCGGTACCACCAGTGCCGCCGTAACCGCCGCCACCGCCGGTCCCGCCGGTGCCGCCATAGCCTCCGCCGCCGGTACCGCCAGTGCCGCCTGTGCCGCCGGTGCCGCCATAGCCTCCGCCGCCAGTGCCGCCGGTGCCGCCGGTGCCGGTGCCGTTTCCGGCGCCTGTGTCATTGGGGCCGGTGCCGTTCCCGGCGCCGGTGTCGTTGGGGCCGCCGGTCCCATTGCCGGAGCCCGTGTCGTCCGCGGGGCTGGTGCCGCCGGCGCCGCCGGGGGCCGTGGTCTCCGCGGGCGCGGTCTCCTCCGGCTCCGGGGTAGGTCTCGCCGTGGGCTTCGGGGTGGGCTCCGCAGTGGGTTCGGGGGTGGGCTCTGCCGTGGGCTCCGGCTCCGCCGTGATGATCACGGGCGTGGACGTGGGGGCCGCGGTGGGCACCGAGGTCATGAAGGGCTTGGATATGTCCTCCACGCTCCCGCCGTGCAGGAACGCGGCAGCCGCGCCGCCGATGACCGCCAGCGCCGCCACCACGCCGATGACCGGCCCGGCCGCGCTGCGCTTTTTCCGCTGGGACGCGGGCGCCACCGACGGGTCACGCCGGCGTGCGTTCTTCTCGAAATCCTTCTGCACCTTGTACTGCCCCGCCTTGGGCTGCGCGGCCCCGGGCTCCTTGGCAGCGGCGGATGCGGCGGGGACGGCCGCCTTCACGTCCTTGATGTCTTCGGCGATCTTTGTGGGCTCGACGGCTTCAGCGGTCTCCGCGATCTTTGTGGGCTCCGCGGCTTCGGCGGCCTCCGCCTGCACCGGCGTCTCCTGGACCGCCTTGGAGGCCGGCTGCCCCGCTGCCGCGCCCTTGGGCGCCGCGTGCTTCTCCGAGCCCGCCGGCGTCTTTTTGCTGTTCTTGCTGTTTTTCTTGCCCCGGGCGACTCTCCGGCCCGGCACGCCGGCCGCGGCCTTCTCCTCTGCAGCCTTTCCGCCCTTGGTGTTCTTTCCGCCCTTCTGGGCCTTATCGCCCTCCGCGGGCTTTCCGTCCTCCGCGGGCTTTTCACCCTCCGCGGGCTTTCCGTCCTCTGCGGACTTTCCGTCCTCCGCGGGCTTTTCCTCCTGTGCGGCCTTATCGCCCTCTGCGGGCTTTTCGTCCTCCGCCATCTCCAGGGCCGCCTCCCGGGGGGAGCTGGCCTCTGCGGCGCCCTTCCCGGCCTCCGCGGCCGCTCCAAACGCGGCGGCGCCGGCAGCCACGGCGGCCGCCTCCTCCAAAACGTCCCTGGCACCTCCGGCGGGCAGGGCCTCGTCCGTCTCGCTCAGCGCGTGCAAAAACTCCCGGGCCGTGAGATACCGGTCCTCCGGCTCATAGGCCAGGGCCTTTTGGATCACCTGGGCCAGGCCCTCGCTGACGCCATCGGGCGTGGGGATGTTCTCCCCCTTCATCCGGCGGCGCAGGGCCATGGAGCGGTCCTTGTCGGTCAGCTCCCCCTCCAGGGGCTGGAAGGGCAGGCGGCCCTTGTTGCACCCGGCATACAGCAGCAGGCCCAGGGAATACACGTCCGACGGCGCGGAGCCGCTGTTGTCCCAGAAATACTCCGGCGATATATACTCCACCTGGCTGGGGGTGCGCTGGGACACAGGCGCCGTGGAGCCGTTGCCCAGCGTCGCCTTGCCCTCCTCATCCAGACGGATGTTCCCCGGCCAGATGTCACCGTGAAAGCTCTCCGGATCGCTGCCCAGCTGACCGCTCAGCTCCCGGGCAAGCTGTACCGCCTTGTCCGGGTCCAGTTCGCCCATGAATGTGGTCAGCGTCAGCGCCGGGCTGTACTCTGTCTCCATGATCCCATCTCCTCGGTCTTTTCCAGAAAAGTTACAAATTGGTTACGATTTAAAAACAATCTATCACAATTTTTACAATCTGTCAACAACATCTTTCTGGAAAAACAAAAGATTCCCCCGGCGTGAAGCCGGGGGAATATGATCCGATTCGACAGACGGTCAGTTCTCGAAGAACTTCCGGTGGATGGCGGCCACGGCCCTGTCGGCGTAGGCGGCGTCGATGACGATGGAGATCTTGATCTCGCTGGTGTTGATCATCTGGATGTTGATGTGCTCGTCGTTCAGGGCCTCGAACACCAGGGACGCGATGCCCACGGAGCTCATCATGGCCGCGCCCACCACGCTGATGCGGGCGATGCTCTTGTCCAGGCCCACCTCGGCGAAGCCGATGGCGCTCTGGACGCCCCGGAGGGCCTTCTCCACGGCCTCGGCGTCGGACTGGGCTACAACGAAGCTGATATCGTTGGCGCCGCCCCGGCCGTTGGCCTGGATGATCATATCTATGTTGATGCCGGCCCGGGAGACCGCGTTCAGGATGCGGAAGGCGGAGCCCGGCTTATCGGGCACCTCCAGCACCGTCACCCGCGCCACGTTCTCATCCTTGGCGATACCGGTGATCTTCATCTCTTCCATGCGCTTGACAACCTCCTTCACTTTTGTGCCGGGCGCCCTCACCAGGGAGGAGAGCACCTCCAATTCCACGCCGTACCGCTTGGCCAGCTGTACGGAGCGGTTCATCAGTACCTGGGCGCCCATGGACGCCAGCTCCATCATCTCGTCGTAGGTGATCTCGCCCAGCTTCAGTGCGCCGGGCACCTTCCGGGGATCGGCGGTATAGACGCCCTCCACGTCGGTAAATATCTGGCAGCGGTCGGCGTGGAGCGCCGCGGCCAGCGCCACGGCGGTGGTGTCGCTGCCGCCGCGGCCCAGGGTGGTGTAGTCCCCGAACTTGTTGACGCCCTGGAAGCCCGCCACCAGCACGATGCGCTTTTTGTCCAGCTCCCGGCGCAGCCGCTCTGTGTCGATGCGGCGTATGCGGGCGGAGCCGTACTCGGCGTTGGTGCCGAGGCCGATCTGCCAGGCGGTCAGGGACACCACCGGCAGGCCCATGCTCTCCAGGCATATGGCCATGAGGGCGATGGACTGCTGCTCCCCGGTGGTGAGCAGCATATCCAGCTCCCGCTTGGACGGGTTTTGGTTCAGCTCCGCGGCCTTGGCCAGCAGGTCATCCGTGGTGTCGCCCTGGGCGGAGAGCACCACCATGACGTCGTTGCCCTCCAGGAAGGTCTCGGCGATGATGCCGGCCACGTTCTTGATCCGCTTGACGTCCGCCACCGAGGAGCCGCCGAATTTCTGTACGATCAGCATTCTGTATCAAGTCTCCTTACTCTTGCAACTGTTCCGGCTCGCGCCGAGCCATTGTATGCCTCACGCCAGCACGCGGTACGCGGCGCGGGCAGCGGCGGCCCGGGCCAGGCCCGCCAAAGTGCTGGCGTCCATGGGCTCGGTGATGAAGCCGCACTCCTGGCTGGCGCCGTATATGGGCCGGGCCGTGGGGAAATAGGCCAGCACCACGTCCAGCTCCGCGGCGGTGCGCACGTACCAGCGGGACACGTAGTCCGCCGCCGGGGCCAGCACGCCGCCCTCCTGTCCCAGGTCCGTGACCCGGGCATGGCCCATGTGGTACACAGCGTCGGCGATGTCGGCGCATACGGCGCTGGCGGTGGGCCTCCGGCCCGCGCCGGGGCCGTAGAACATGACCTCGCCCACGGCGCTGCCCCGGACGGCGCAGGCGTTCATGACGCCGCTGACGGAGGCCAGCAGGTGCCCCTTGGGCACCAGGTGGGGCTCCACGAAGGCGCAGCAGCCGTTTTCGGTGCGGATGGCGTGGCCCAGAAGCTTCACGGCATAGCCCAGCGCCCCGGCCAGCTCCAGGTCCGCCGGGACGATGGAGGTGATGCCCTTTGTGGGTATCTTCGTCACATCCACGTTGTAGCCAAAGGACAGGTCCGCCAGGATGGCCGTCTTGCGGCAGGCGTCGATGCCCTCCACGTCGGCGGTGGGGTCCGCCTCGGCGTAGCCCAGCTCCTGGGCCTTTTTCAGCGCCTGGGCAACGCTCTGGCCCT
>CANQIH010000021.1 GCA_947624035.1 uncultured Oscillospiraceae bacterium
GATGCAGCCGGGGTTCGTCCTTGTCGATGTCAGGCAGGGAGCCGAACAGTCCCAGGGTGTAGGGATGGGTGGGGTGATCGAACAGGGCCGCCAGATTGCCGTACTCCACGATCTTGCCGGCGTAGATGACCGCCACATTGTCGCAGGTCTGGGCCACCACGCCCAGATCGTGGGTGATGAGGATCATGGCGGTGTTGTACTTCTCCTTCAGCTCCCGGATCAGGTCCAGCACCTGGGCCTGGATGGTCACGTCCAGGGCGGTGGTGGGCTCGTCGGCCAGCACCAGCTCCGGGTCGCAGGCCAGGGCCATGGCGATGACCACGCGCTGCTTCATGCCGCCGGAGAACTGGTGGGGGTACTCCACGAACCGCTCGCCGGGGATGCCCACCAGCTCCAGCATCTCCTTGGCTTTCTCCACGGCCTGGCGCTTGTCGTAGTCGTTGTGGAGCAGCAGCACCTCGGTGATCTGGTCGCCCACGGTCATCAGGGGGTTCAGAGCGGTCATGGGGTCCTGGAAGATCATGGCGATCTTGTCGCCCCGGACCTTCAGCATCTCCGCCTCGGATTTCTGGCCCAGGTCCTCGCCGTCCAGCAGTATCTTGCCGCCGGTGAACTTGGCGGGGGGATCGGGGAGGATGCGCAGTATGGCCTTGGCGATGGTGGTCTTGCCGGCGCCGGTCTCGCCCACCAGGCCCAATGTCTCGCCCTTGTTCAGATCGAAGCTCACGCCGTTGACGGCGTGGACGATCTCGCCGCCGGAGGTGTAGATGACCTCGATGTCCTGCACGGACAGGAAGGACTTCTCTTTTTGTGCCATCGTTCGCTCCTCCTTACTTTCTCAGCTTCGGGTCCATGGCGTCCCGCAGGCCGTCGCCCATCAGGTTGATGGCGAACACGAACACGCCGATGAACACGCCGGGCCAGAGCATCTCGTGGGGATACTTCATGAACATGGACTTGGCGGCGGAGAGCATGGCGCCCCACTCGGGCTTCAGCGGGTCCACGCCCAGGCCGATGTAGCTGAGGCTGGCCGCCTGCATGATGGTGGCGCCCACGCCCATGGTGGTGCCCACGCCCATGGTGGTGCCCACCAGCACGGGGCTCATGACGTTGGGCAGCAGGTGCCGGAACATGATGCCGGTCTTGGAGACATTGATGGACTCCGCCGCCTCCAGGTACTCCTTGCTCCGCTCGGAGAGGATCTGGCCGCGGGTCATGCGGGCGCCGTTGGGTATGGCGCCGATGCCCAGGGCGATGATGGTGTTGACGAAGCCGTTTCCAAGCACCGCCGCCACCAGCATGCACAGCAGCATGCCGGGAATGGCGCTCCACACGTCACAAAAGCGCATGATGAGGTTGTCGGCCTGGCCGCCGAAGTAGCCGGCGATGAGGCCCACCACCGTGCCGCCCACGGCGGCGAACAGGGAGCCCAGGATGCCCAGGGCGATGGAGGACCGGCCGCCGTACAGAAGCCGGGTCCACAGGTCACGGCCCAGGCTGTCGCAGCCCAGGATATGCTCCTTGCTGGGGCCGGCGTTGATGCTCATGAGGTCCATGTCGGTGAGCTTGTAGTGGGTGAACAGCGGCGCGCCCAGGCACAGCACCAGCATGATGATGAGAAGGATGAGGCCCAGCTTGGCCGCGGGACCCTCAAAGACCCGCAGCGTGGTCTGCAGCCACATGGGCCGGTGCTTGGGATGACGGCCGTGGCCGTGGTGATGGCCGTGATGGCCGCGGCCCTCGGTCTTTTCGATCTTCTTGATATCTTCCATCGCTCAGCCCTTCTTTCCCGAGGCGTACTGTGCCTTGATGCGCGGGTCGATCATGGCGTAGACCAGGTCCATCAGCAGCACCGCCGCCGCGCTGAACAGCGATAGGACCACCGTGGAGCCCCGGATGACGGGGTAGTCCCGGTTGTTGATGCCGTTGAGCAGGTAGAGGCCGATGCCGGGGATGGAGAAGATGCTCTCGATGATGGACGAGCCGCCTACCACCCGGCCCAGACCGCCGATGACCATGGTGATGACGGGCATGACGGCGTTGGGGAACATGTGCTTCCAGATGACCACGTTCTCCTTCTGGCCCTTGGCCCGGGCGGTGGTCACGAAGTCGGCCCGGAACACCTCCAGCATGGAGGAACGGGTCTGCCGGGCGTTGCTGGCGATGCCGCTGATGGCCACGGCGATGATGGGCAATATAAAGCACCGCCAGTTGTCGATGCCCGAGACGGGCACCCAGCCAAGCCGGACCGCGAACACCACCACCAGCATCAGCGCCACCCAGAAGTCGGGCAGGGAGACCAGCAGCATGGACAGGGAGATGGACAGGTAGTCCTGCCATTTGCCCTGGTTCACGGCGGCCATGACGCCCAGGGGGATGCCGATGATGACCTGGATGAGCATGCCAATGCCGCCGATGAGGATGGTGACGGGCAGCCGGGACAGGAGCGTGTCCAGCACATTGTTGTTAGAGGCCCAGGAGACGCCGAAGTCGCCATGGAGATAGACAGATTTAAAGTATGCGGCCATCTGGACCAGGAAGGGCTTGTCCAGGCCCATCTGGGCCCGCTTGGCGGCCACCTCCGTCTCCGTGGCGGAGGTGCCCATGATGATCCGGGCCGGGTCGCCGGGGGTGAAGTAGGTGATGGTGAATATGACCACCGTCACGCACAGCATGATGACGACCATCCAGAGCAGGCGTTTGACGAAATACTTCCACATGGGGGCGTTTTCCCCTCCTTATAGAGAATTCGCAGGGGAGAATGAGACAGGCGCCGGGGCGGCTTTGGACCTCCCCGGCGCCTTACCGCTCGTTTTATCGTGCGACGGTACGGAACTTAGAACTCGTTGTCGGCGTAGATGCAGCCGCCGGGCATCATGAGGAACTTGAAGCTCATGGCCAGCTCCTTGACCTGGTTCGTGACCACGTTGTAGCTGGTGGTGCAGAACAGGCCGCGGCCGTAGGCGTGCTCGATGATGTACTCGTGCAGGGCCTGGGTGTTCTCATCGGTGTGGCCGTCGATGGTGTTGCAGGTGGTGATCAGCTCCTGGAGCTCGGGGTCAACGATGAAGTTGATGGTCTCCTGGCCGCCGCCGTAGCTGTCCTTGCTCATCAGGCGGGCCACGTCCACCACGCCGTAGTCGTCGGCGGCCATCATGCCGATGGTCAGATCCCACACGGCGGGGTCGGACATGGTGGTGGAGGCGATGCTGCCGGCCAGCACGTTCAGCGTGCAGTTGATGCCGATGCCCTGCAGAATGGTGGCCACCACGGTGGACACGTTCTGGCAGGCGGCGGGGGCGTCGTTGGTCACGAGGACGATCTCTTCGCCGTCATAATCGCTCTGGGCCAGGTACTCCTGGGCGGTCTCCAGGGAGGGGTTGGTGTAGAAGGTGTCCTCAGTGGTGCTCCAGGCCTCCCGGGTCTCGGGGAACTTGGAGTTGTAGAGGTCATAAGCTATCTCAGCGGAGGAGTTGCCGGAAGCCATAGCGGCGGTGGCGCCGTCCACGGCGTACATGATGGCCTTGCGCAGGTTCTCATCGCTGCAGGGGCTGGCGGGGTCGCAGTTGGGCAGCAGGTAATAGGTCAGGTTCTCCTGGTAGGGATAGACCACGTAGTTGGCGGCATATTCGCCGTCGCTGAGGAAGTCGGGCAGGTCGTTCTCGGGGACGGAGTTGGAGTAATCCAGCTCGCCGGTGCGCAGGGCGTTGGCCTGCTGTGTGTCGTCGGTCATGATGCGGTAGCGGATGGTCTGGACGTTGGCGCAGTAGCGGGCGATCTGGTAGTCCTGGCCCTCCAGCCAGTAGTCGTCACGGGCCTCCATGACCACCTCGGAGCCCTCGGTGTAGCTGGTCAGCTTGTAGGGACCGGAGCCCACGGGGTCGTTGGCGAAGTCATGCTCGTTCATGGCCGCCTCGGTGAAGACCCACTGCTGGGCGAACAGGTTGCCATAGTCGCTGACGCCGTTCATCTCGTCCACGGTGAAGCGGACGGTGGTCTCGTCCACGGCCTCGGCGCCGTGATACTTGCCCATGTTGTGGGGGGTGCTGTTGGTGACCAGCCACTCGTAGCTGAAGGCCACGTCGGAGGCAGTCAGGTGGTTGCCGTCGGAGTCATAGACGTTGTCGCGGATGGTGATGTCCACGGTGCCGTCCCCGTTGTCCACGGGCAGGTCAGCGGCTACCAGGGGGAGCAGGTCTCCGCCGAAGCCGTCGATGACGTACAGCTTGTCGAAGATGCAGTCCAGGATCTCCTTGCCGGAGGTCTGGGTGTCCTGGGGCAGCAGGTTGCCCGGGT
The DNA here is from genome assembly GCA_947624035.1 of uncultured Oscillospiraceae bacterium. Taxonomy (GTDB): domain Bacteria; phylum Bacillota; class Clostridia; order Oscillospirales; family Oscillospiraceae; genus CAJOIG01. The sequence goes on from CANQIH010000021.1 coordinate 4,297, forward strand.
CGCCCCGGGTGGCCAGGGTGATGGACTCGTGCTTCACGGTGGCGGAGTTGGCGTAGGTCTCGCTCAGAGCGGGGACCAGGTTGGTGATCTCCTCCGTGCCCTCGGCGGCGAAGCCGGCGGCGCAGAGGGAGAAGACCATGGACAGGGCCATAAACAGTGCGATCGCTTTTTTCATGGGTGTTTTTCTCCTTTCAAAATCGTAGCGTTTGCACATGGTGTCCGGTTATCATTTTTGCTAAATTCAGGATAGAATAAATAGATTTTTTGTGCAATCCGTTTTAAAAAGCGGCGCAGGCATTTATTTGACCGGCAAAATGCCCAAGGGATTTATACCTGTATTTCCAAATTTATCTATCTTGACAAGCACATGGGCTTTTGTTACAATTGTTGCAATAATCATTTTGATTGTTGCACATATCGCCGGGCTGCGCCGAGAGGGAGAGATGGTCATGCAGCTGTCCGCCATGAAGGAGTTTTTGGTCCTGGCCCAGAGGCTGAACTTTCTCACGGCCTCCGAGGAACTGTATATCTCCCAGGCCACCCTGAGCCGCCACATCAAGGACCTGGAGAAGGAGCTGGGGATGCCGCTTTTCCGCCGCTCCACCCGGAAGGTGGAGCTGACGCCCTTCGGCATCCGCATGATCCCCTTTGCCAAGCGGGCCGTGGCGTTGGACGAGGACATCGCCAAGAGCGTTGAGGATTATAAAGAGCAGGTCAGCAACCACCTGACAGTGGGGCTGGTGCCCCACTGGGACCGTATCGACTTCGGGCGGCTCATAGCCGGTTTCCGCCGGCAGTATCCCGGCATCCACATCAGCATCGTCTCCCGGGATTCGGCGGACCTTCTGAAGATGCTGGAGGACGAGACGTGCCACTTCGCCCTGATCCGGGCCGCCAGCAAGCCGACGGAGAGCAGTGTGCCCATCTGCGACGACCCGCTGTACGCCTTTTTGCCCGCCAGCCATCCGCTGGCGGGGCGGAGCAGCCTGTCGCCCAAGGACCTGGCCGGAGAGTCGTTCCTGCTGGGGGGCGACGGAGAGCTTTCCTATGAACTGGCGCTGGCCGCCTGCCGGGAGGCGGGCGTGGAGCCCCAGGTGCTCTACCACGGCGCGGGGCCCCAGCAGCTCTATTTCCTCACCCAGGGGATCGGCGTGAGCATCATGTTCGAGGGGCCCATGCTGGACAACCAGTCGGCGGTGGTCCGTATCCCCCTGGAGACCAGCGTGATGGCCAAGATATATCTGGTCTACCGGCCGGAGACGCTCCACGACGCGGGCCGGGCCCTGCTGGAATTTCTGCTGCAATACAAGTTCTGACGGGGGATATGTGGAAGGGGAGATAGATATGTATACCGGCTCCGGGCAGCGGTCCGGTCAGACCCGGAACATCATCTTTATCATATTGATCTTCGCGGCCGCGACGCTCTATTACATCCTGCGCCCGGCCAGCCCGTCCGGCCTCTCCTTCGGCGACGAGGCCATGACCATCGCGGCGGCGGGGGAGGAGCCCTATGTGATCGAGGTCCCCTATGACGGCATAACCGGTCTGGAGCAGGTGGAGGACCTGGACCTGGGCCGCTGCCTGGAGGGGGCCGGCACGGGAAAGTGCCTGTATGGCCTCTGGGAGAACGATGCGTTCGGCCGATACCGGCTCTGCGTCTGGACGGGCATCACGGCGTATGTGGTCCTGGACACGGCGGAGGGCACGGTGGTGTGCAACTATGAGAGCGACGCGGCCACCGGGAGCCTCTATGACGCCCTGGTGAAGTTTCTCGCGGAGCGGGACAGCGGGGAGGCCGGATGATGCGGGACAGTTTCCGTGAGTGGGCCCGAAAGCGGGCCTACCGGCAGGAGATGCGCGAGACTGGCGGCACCCCCACCTCCGCCAGCTTCCACCGCCGGGCCTACCACCGGAATTTCCAGGGCTACACGGAGGTGAAGCGGCTGCGGCCGGACGGCCGGACGGTCATCGAGCGGGTGTATACGGGCCATTGGTATGAGCCCATGCTGTCGATGGAGCGCCGGGTCCGGCTGCGCATCCTGTATGTGCTGCTGTTCCTGTGCGGGGCGGGCGTCTTTGGATGGGCTGCCACGCGGCGCGCTGTCTGCAACACGGTGCTGTATGTGGGCCTGTTCCAGGCGCTGGCGGTGGCCATGGCGATATGGTGCCTCTATGTGCTGGTGTTCTACATACCGGCCACGGGGAAGCTGACCATCGGGGAGTATGACACCCTCCACAAGCCCCTGATCCGCTCCGCGATGGCCTGTGCTGTCTGCCTGTGGGCGGCGGCTGCGGCCGCGGTGGTGTGCCTGGTCCTGGACCGTGCCGCGGCAGTCGGGAGGGACTGGCTGTGCCCGGCGGGCTTCGCCCTGAGCGGGGCGCTGTTCGGGCTCATATGGTTTCTGGAGTCCCGCCTGGAGTATGCCGTGCTGGACAACGAGACCCCCATGCCGGAGGACGGCGTGGAGATCGACGTGTGAGTATATGTGAGTATAATTGAAGAACTGCCGGCGGCGGGGACTGACCTCGCCGCCGGTTTTTATATACCTGTAGGCCAGACTACTGTTTTTTCCGCTGCCGGACCATCATAATGAGGACATACGATATCTTTTCCAGAGAATAACGAGGAAACGGAGGCGGCGGTATGGGTGCGCTGGCGGCGATCGTGGCGGCGGCGGGAGTGTCCTCCCGGATGGGGGCGCTGAAGCCCCTGCTGGACATCGGCGGCAGGACCATGATCCGCCGGGTGACGGACACCCTGCGCGGCGCCGGGGCGGACCCGGTGGTCGTGGTCACCGGTTACCGGGGCGAGCAGATCGAGGCGGAGCTGGCCGGTACGGGCGTGCGGTTCGTGCGAAACGACAGGTATTATGAGACGGAGATGTTCGACTCCCTGCTGCTGGGCGCGGCGGCCCTGCCGCGGTCGGCGGAGCGGGTGCTCTTTACCCCGGCGGACATCCCCCTGGTGGAGAGCGGCACCGTCATGTCCCTGCTGGCGGCGGAGGGTGACTTCATCCGGCCCTGCTGCGGCGGGGTGACCGGCCACCCGGTGGTGCTGTCCCGGGCTCTGCTGGACAGGCTGGGGGACTATGCCGGGGAGGGAGGCCTGCGGGGCGCGCTGCCGGCCTGCGGAGTTGAGCCGACGGACGTGGCCGTGGAGGATACGGGCACGCTGCTGGACGGGGACACCCGGGAGCAGTACGCCGCGCTGCTGCGCCATCGGCGGGAGACCACAGGGGAGCGGCTGCCCCTGCAGATGGACCTGCGGGTCACCATGCGGGGGGAGGACACGTTCTGGGGCCCGGGGTGCGCTCAGCTTCTGGAGCTGGTGCAGGCGTCCGGGTCCATCCGCCGGGCCTGCGAGTGTATGCACATGGCCTATTCCAAGGGCTGGCAGATGATTCGACAGGCAGAGGCGGAGCTGGGCTTTCCCCTCCTGACCCGCAGCCGGGGCGGCAGCGCCGGAGGGGGCTCCGCCCTGACGGCGGAGGGCGCCGCGTTCCTGGATGCCTGGCGCCGGATGGAGCGGGAGATACGGGAGCGGAGCCAGCTTATATTTGAGCGGTATTTCCCGGAAGGAAGGGTCCGGTCATGACGGGCGGAGACGGCAAGACCGGGACGGGCCGCCGGGCTGTGGGACGGCTCTGGGCCATGGCGTCGCTGCTGCTGGCCCTGGGGCTGGGCTCCTTCGTGCTGGGCCGGTACGACGTGCCCCTGGTCCAGGTGGTGCGCATCCTCTGGAACGGCACGGCGGGCCGTATCGCGCCGGGGCTGGCGCTGGAGCAGACCTGGACGGACAGCATGGCCGTGGCGGTGCTGAATGTGCGTCTGCCCCGTATCCTGCTGGCGTCGCTGGTGGGGTGCTGTCTCGCCGCGGCGGGGACGGGCTTTCAGAGCGTGTTCCAAAATCCCATGGCCGCGCCGGATATCCTGGGCGCCTCGGCGGGTGCCTGCTTCGGGGCGGCGCTGTCCATCCTGCTGGGCCTGGGCCGGGCCTGGACCGTGGCGGGGGCGTTTCTTTTCAGCCTTGTGACGGTGGCGCTGGTGTACCTGGTGGGCAGCCGGACCCGGGGCAGCCGAGCGGTGAATCTCATCCTGGCGGGGGTCATGGTGAGCTCCCTCTTTTCCGCCGGCACCAGCTACATCAAGCTGGTGGCGGACCCGGCGAACCAGCTGCCAGCCATCACCTATTGGCTCATGGGCAGCCTGTCCGGGGCCCGGATGAGCGATGTGCGCTTCGCCGCCATACCGGCGGTGCTGGGCCTCGCGCCCATGCTTCTCCTGCGCTGGCGCATCAACATGCTGTCCCTGGAGGAGGACGAGGCCCGGACCATGGGCGTGAACGTGGGGCGGCTCCGGTTCGCGGTGGTGCTGTGCGCCACGTTCCTCACGGCGGGCAGCGTGGCCGTCAGCGGCATGATAGGCTGGGTGGGCCTTGTGGTGCCCCATCTGTGCCGGAAGCTCGTGGGCAGCGACAGCCGGTATCTGCTGCCGGGGTCCATGCTCTTCGGGGCGGCCTTTCTGCTGCTGGTGGACAACGCCTCCCGGAACCTTCTGGCCACGGAGATACCCATCGGCATCCTGACCGCCTTCGTGGGCGCGCCCTTTTTCCTGCTGCTGATGACGGGGAAGGAGGCGTCTCTATGACACTGTCGGTGGAATCCCTGGGCCTCGCCTATGGGGACAGGACAGTGCTGCGGGACGTGTCTTTCACCCTGGAGCGGGGCACGTTCCTCTCGGTGCTGGGGCCAAACGGCGCGGGCAAGACCACGCTGTTTCGCTGCATCCTGGGCATCCTGCCGGGCTACACCGGCCGGGTGCTGGCGGACGGGACGGACATCCGCGATCTGTCCCGGCGGCAGATGGCCCGGCGCATCGCCTACATCCCCCAGATACACCGGCCCACCTTCGGCTACACGGTGCTGGACACGGTGCTCATGGGCGCGGCCCATCAGATCGGGACCTTCTCCAGGCCCGGCAGAGAGCAGATCGCCTGCGCCCGTGCGGCCATGGATAGGCTCGGCATCGGCGGCATGGCGGAGCGGAACTTCGCCCGGCTCAGCGGCGGGGAGCAGCAGCTGGTGCTGGTGGCCCGGGCCATCGCCCAGCAGGCGGATATCCTGGTGATGGACGAGCCCACCTCCGCCCTGGACTACGGAAACCAGCTCCGGGTGCTGGAGCAGGTGCGCGCCCTGGCTGATGAGGGGTACGCGGTGCTGCTGTCCACCCACGACCCCCAGCACGCCCTGCGCTTCGCGGACAGGCTGCTGGCCATCTGCGATGGCGGGACCGCGGCCCTGGGCCGGCCGGAGGACGTGCTGACGGCGGAGCTCATACGGCGGCTGTATGCCGTGGAGGTGGACTTCGCGGAGACGGCCGCAGGGCGAGTCATGGTCCCGCGGCTGCCCGGAAACGGATAAATACATTATTCAGGAGGAAGAGATATGAAAAAGCTCATGGCGCTGCTGCTGGCGCTGGCATTGATGCTCAGTGCGGTCCCCGCCCTCGCGGCGGAGGGGGAGACCCGGCTGTTCACCGACTCCCTGGGCCGGGAGGTGGAGGTCCCGGCGGTCATCGACCGCGTGGCCCTGTCCGGTCCCCTGGCCCAGATCGTGCTGTTCCCCCTATGCCCGGACAGGCTGGTGGGTCTCTCCAGCGCCTGGAGCGAGGGCGCGGAGGAGTATCTTGACACGGAGTATTTCAACATGGAGGTCATCGGCCAGCTGTACGGCGGCAAGGGGGAGCTGAACCTGGAGACACTGCTGGCCACCGGCGCCCAGGTGGTGGTTGACGTGGGCCAGCCCAAGGACACCATGGCCGAGGACTTCGACGCCCTCCAGGATCAGACAGGCATCCCCTTCGTGCACATCACCGCCTACACGGACACCACCGGCGACGCCTACCGGATGCTGGGCGAGCTTCTGGGCATGGAGGACGAGGCGGAAGAGCTCGCAGCCTACTGCGAGCGGATATATGACCGGACGCTGGCCATTATGGACAGCGTGGAGAAGGCCGATCTTCTCTACATCACCGGGGCGGAGGGGCTGAACGCCGTCGCCCGGGACTCCTACCACTCCGAGATCATCGACCTTATGGCCAACAACCTGGCCGTGGTGGAGGAGCCGTCCTCCAAGGGGACAGGCAACGAGGTGGATATGGAGCAGCTCATGAACTGGGACCCGGACTATATCATCTTCGCCCCGGACAGCATCTATGACACCGTGGCGGACGACCCCAGCTGGCAGACCATGACCGCCATCCAAAACGGGAATTATTATGAGGTCCCGGCGGAGCCCTACAACTGGCTGGGCTTCCCGCCCTCCGTCCAGCGGCTGCTGGGCATGATGTGGATGGCAAAGCTCCTCTATCCCGAGGCGGCGGACTATGACCTCTACGAGGAAGTGAAGGAGTACTACGCTCTTTTCTACCACTGTGACCTGACCCGTGAGCAGTACGGCGCCCTCACGGAAAACGCCTTTGGAAAATGATCTGAACAGGCAAAAGTCCCACAAGCGAACGCTTGTGGGACTGGCGCATTTGTCTGTTGGACGCCGGCCGGGTGGACTGGTACAATCAGAGATGGGGGACCGGCTGCTCCCCGGCCTGGATATAGCCGGTCAGCTCCCGGACGAAGCAGCGCGCCGCCCCCGGCAGGCGCCGGCCCTTCTCCCAGCTCACGGCCAGCTTTGTCTCAAAGCCGGTCACCCGGATGGGGTAGGACAGAAGCTCCCGGGTGTCCAGGCTCCTGTTGCCGTAAAACCGGCGGCTCACGGTGCTCTCCGGGACCAGGAGGCAGCCCAGGCCGTTGAGGCAGGTCTTGTTGTTCAGCTCGGAATTCTCCGAGTTGAAGCTGACGAGCGGGTCAAAGCCGTATTCGGCAAAGATGCCCTGCAGGTCCGGCGCCATATGGCCGTACCGGTCCCGGAGGATGATGAAGGGCATGTCCCGCAGCAGGGTCAGGTCCCCCGTGCGGAGGAGCGCCGCCTCCGCCTCTCCCCAGCGTGGCCCGTATATGCGCTCCGCCAGGGAGCGCTGGAACACCGCGTGATAGGGGTCATTCTCAAGCAGGATATGGTTTTCCAGCTCATCCGATAGGGGCAGACAGCTCAGATACAGGTCCACCCCGCCCATGTTCCGGGCCACGTCCCCGTGCTGCCGCTTGACGATGGCGATCTCGTACTCCGGGTGAGCGATCTGGAACCGGCCCAGAAAATCCAGCAGATAGGGCGGCGCGCCGAAGGTGGGCACGCCCAGGGTGATCTTGTCCCGGCGCTTTTCCGCTATGCGGCCGATGTCGTCCATCATCTCGCCGTAGACGTCCATCAGCTTCTTGCAGCCCGCGTAAAACCGCTCTCCCGCCTCGGTGAGGCCGAAGGGGCTGCGGCGGACCAGAGGCGTCCCGGCCTCCGATTCCAGCTTTTTCAGCTGTTCGCTCAGGGCCTGCTGGGAGATGTACAGCTTCCGCGCGGCGGCGCTGACGCCGCCCTCCTCCGCGATGGATATGAAATAGCGTATGCCCGTGAAATTCACCGCGCTCATCACCTCTTTTTCCTATGATAGCAAAAAGACCGGCATATCACAAGAGAAAACTTGTGCCGTGATTCTGGGAGGACACTATGAGACCACTGATCTGCGGCGCCGCCAAGCGGCGCATCACGCCTCCGGCGGAGCTGCTGCCAAACATGGTGGGGCTGAAGCAGCGCCGCTTTGCCGGTGTGATCGACGAGCTGTATGTCCGGGCTGTGGCCCTGGGGAGTGAGGGGCGGCTGGCCCTGCTTCTGTCCTTCGATCTCACCACGGCGCCCTGCACAGAGGAGTTTTTGCACGCGCTGGCCGCGGCCACCGGGGTGGAGGAGGACCGCATCCTTTTTTTCAGCATCCACACCCACGCAGCGCCCTTCAACGACGTCGACCTGGAGCGGCGGGAGGCCCAGAGCCCCCAGACCCTGGACGCCTGCCGTGCCTACACACGCTTTCTCCACGAGCAGGCCATGGCGGCGGCCATGGAGGCCTGCGGCCGGTGCGTCCCCGCCCGGATGGGTTGGGCCTGGGGTGAGAGCGCTGTGAACGTGGTGCGGATACAGGACTACACCTATTTTGACGAAAAGGACCAGCCCTTCACCGTGTGTGATCTGGGGGAGGATTTCAAAAGGCCCGCCGACCGGCGGCTGTTCGCCCTGCGTGTGGAGGACATGGACGGGAAGCCGCTGGCTTTCCTCATAAACTACCCCATGCACAACGTGACCACCATCTGGAACGACTTCGACGGCCATGGGGCCATGGGCGTCAGCGGCGACGTGGGCGGCGCGGTGAGCCGGATGCTGGAGGCGGAGTGGCCCGGCACCGTGGCGGTGTGGTCCAGCGGCGCGGCGGGGGACTTAAACCCGGTCATGCTCAATGAGACCATCCTACCGGACCCGGTGACCGGCCGGACCTATGAGTACAGCCCCAAAGGACTGGAGACGGCGCTCACGTGCCTGCGCACCGTATCGGAGCGGCACTACGCCGATATCAAGGCCCTGCTGCGGACGGTCCGATGCGGGGAGACCGCCGGGGATGCCGCCGGGGCGGTGACCTGGTCCGTGACGCCCGGGTGCGGCTGCATCCGCCACCCCGGCGGGCCGCCGGAGTTCGTCACCGGGCCGGAGGTGCCGGAGCACACCGTTCGGGTGCAGATGGTCCGGGTGGGGGGCCTGACCCTGCTGGGGGCCGGGGCGGAGCTCTACTCCTCCATCGGCCGGGCCATGCTGGCCGCGGCGCCGGAGGACACGGTGCTCATCACCCACAACGCCAGCGCCCTGTGCACCAGCCACTACATCCTGGACGACGAGACCCTGGCCCGGTGCGACGCCTCCCGGGGCTATGCCATGGTGCCGGGATACGACGAGTTCCGCTGCCTGGCTGGGGTTATGGGGCCGGAGCTGACCGGATGCACCCGGCGCCTGGCCAGAGCGGTGGAGGAGAAGCTTGACCATATCTGAAAAGGAGACGCCGATGGGAGAGAAAATATTCGCCTATGTGGGCAATTGGAGCTTTGAGGCCGCCCCCGCCAAGGGCAAGGGCATCACCATCTTTGCCTACGAGCCGGACAGCGGCACATTGAGCGAGATCGAGACCGTACGGCCCGGCGTGGCGGCGGGGCAGCTCTGGCTGGACCAGGACCGGGGCGTCTTATACAGCAACGACGAGTGCGGGGAGCGCCGGGGCGAGATCGGCGGCGGAGGCTACGTGATGGCCTTCCGCATCGACCGGGAGACCGGCGGACTGGAGCTCATGGATCAGAAGGACTCCCTGAGCCCCGAGCCCTCCTATATGTGTCTGGATAAGAGCGGCCGGTACCTCACGGCGTGCCACTGCGCGGACCCCTGGCACGTGACCCGCATCGTCCGAAAGCCGGACGGCAGCTTTTCAAATGAGGTGCTTTTTGACGACGCGGCCCTGGTGCTCTTTCGCGTGAATGACGACGGGAGCCTGGGCGACGTGTGCGACGTGGACGTGACGCCCGGCGCCGGCGGCATGGGGGAGCACTCCCGGAGGAACGTGGACCCGGTGTCCGGCCACATCCAGCTGGTGCGGGTCATCAGCCGCCAGCACGCGGTGGTGGCAAGTCCCGACGGGGAGATGATGGCCGTGTGCGACAAGGGCATGGACCGGGTGTACACCTACCGGGTGGACCGGGAGCGGGGCCGGCTGGTGCGGCTGGACATGTGGGAGGCGCCGGAGGTGGCATGCTTCCCCCGGTACGCCGCCTTCCACCCGGAAAAGCCGGTGCTGTACGTCAATAACGAGAACTATGCCCTGCTGAACAGCTTCCACTACGACAGCAGCGGGCACCTGGAACGGTTCGATAAGGTGTATCTGCTGCCGGAGGACCCGGGCCCGGTGGATGGAAAGCCCGTGGGCGCCCAGGACATCCTGGTCCACCCCAGCGGCAGGACGCTTTACTGTACGCTGTGCGGCTTGAACCTCATCGTCGTGTGCCGCATAGACGGGGAGGGGCGGCCCGTGCCCTGCCAGCGCATCCCCTGCCGGGGCGTACTGCCCCGGGGCCTGGCCCTGGCGCCGGACGGGCGGTATCTGCTCTGCGGGAACATGGTCTCCGGCGACATCACCACCTTTGCCGTGGACGCTGACGGCCTTCTCACCGGCACGGGACGCACTTTCCCGGCGGTGTCGCCCTCGGCCATCCGGTTTTTCACCGTATAAAACGCGAAAGGAGCGATGACATATGTATAACAAGATGCAGCAATTGACCCTGACGGAGCAGCAGATGCCCCTGTACCGGTTCTACCGGCCCATGGCGGACCTGCCGGAGGCGCTGAAGGCGGAGATATTCGCCCCGCCCATCGACTGGCGGGAGGCCGTAGCGCCGGAGAGGTTCCTGGACTGGCTCAAGCCCAAGGGGGAGTACACCGCCCACGAGAACGCCTACTGCATGTTCCCGGACGGATCCGGCTATATCGCCACCTACATGCGGTTTCCCAGGGACCTGGACGTGAAGAAGCTGTTCTGGTATTTGAACTGGCTGAACTTCCACCCCCGGAGCCAGCCCGATGGCACAGGCAACCTGCGGTATAAGATCTGGAACCCCGCGGACCACTGGGACCACTACTTCATCAACTGGACGGACAAGTCCGAGGGCATCCATACCACCGAGAGCCTGGACATGGGGGAGGGAGAGCGTCAGTACGACACCATCCGCCACGCCTTCAATTTGAGGGAGTACGGGCTGACCCAGGCGCGCATCGACGAACTGAAGGCCAGCGGTCTGAACGTCAACGAGACCTCCGATTGGGAGTCCTTCGACTTTGAGGGGGCCCACCTGACCCTGGGGCAGATACGGCCCTGCACCGACGGCGGCTTTGAGCGCCGGGGCGTGGAGTGGATCGGCTGGCGGCCCAAGGACGGCAAGCTGGTCCGGGTGCCCAAGACGCCATGCGACGAGGCCTATCTGCGGAAGGTGGCCTATCACACCCTGATCGAGTGGCACCACATCTGCACCATCATCGACGAGCTCTACGAGGAGTACCACGACAAGCCTGTCGACGCGGATTAAGGAGAATACAAAGACAGCCGTTCCGGTCATGACCGGAACGGCTGTTTTCTGTTGGGATGTCAGGCCTCAGCGGCCTTTTTCGCGTCCCGCTCACGGAGCAGGCGCCAGATGCGCTCGGGGTCAAGGGGCAGCTCGGTGATGTGCAGGCCAGTGGCCATGTGGATGGCGTTGGCGATGGCCGGGGCGATGGGGGCCGTGGTGCCCTCGCCGCACTCCTTGGCGCCGAAGGGGCCCTCCGGCTCGGGGGGATAGTCGAACTTGGTGGTGATGTGGGGCATATCCAGGGCAGTGATCATGCGGTAGTCCCGGAAGTTGGGGTTCAGCATCCGGCCGTCCTTCAGCTTCAGCTCCTCGTAGATGGCATAGCCCAGGCCGGAGTAGATGGAGCCCTCCAGCTGGGCCTCCACGGCCCGCTTGTTCAGGGCCCGGCCGCAGTCGTGGGCGAAGAAGAACTCGTCGATGTCCAGAAGGCCCGTCTCCTCGTCCACGGTCAGGTGGCAGGCGCCGGTGGAGAACACGTAGGACGGGGCGTAGTTGGAGGGCTTGCCCTGGAACTGCTGGTTGTTGGTCCGGTGGTAGTAGGAGCCGATGCCGATGACCTCGTCGCCGCCCTTGGTGGTCATGGCGGCGTAGACGGCATCCTTCCAGGGCATCTCCAGGTCCGTCTTGCCCAGGTCCCGGCAGATGATCTTGTGGTCGATGATGTCCAGCAGGTGGGGCTCCACGCCCCACTTGGCGCCGATGACCTCCAGGATCTGGCGCTTGGCGTCCACGGCGGCCCGGCGGACGGCGTTGCCGCCCAGGAAGGTGACGCGGCTGCCATAAGCGCCGGAGTCGTAGCCGGCGTCGAAGGTGGAGGGCTGGATGAGCTTGACCTCGTTCATGTCCAGGCCCAGCTCCTCGGCCACGATGGCGGTCATGACCGTGTCGGCGCCCTGGCCGTTGTCGTGGCAGTTGGAGTAGAGGCTCACCACGCCGTGCAGGTCCACCCGGACGGTGGCGTTGGTCTGGGTCTGGTTGGGGGTGTCCAGCACGGGGGAGGCGGTGCCGGAGACGAAGGCCGTACCGGCAAAGCCGATGCCCTCGCCGGGCTTGAGCTTATCCTTCCGCTCCTCCCAGCGCATGAACTTGGCCGCGTCGTCCAGCGTCTCCTTGAAGGCGCAGGAACTGACGATGAGCCCGGCGGGGGAGTGGTAGCCCGGCTCCATGGCGCTGCGCTTGCGGAACTCGACAGGGTCGATGCCCATGGCCTCGGCGGCGTACTGCATATTGAGGTCGTGGGCGAACTGGACCTGGCAGGCGGTGTAGCCGCGCATGGCGCCGCCCTCGGCGGTGTTGGTCAGCACCCGGCGGGACAAAAAGTCGATGGCGTCGATCTTGTAGGGGAAGGCGCACCACAGGGCGCTCAGGTTCACCGCCGCGAACTGGGAGTGGCTGACGCCGTAGGCGCCGCCGTCCAAAATCTGGTTCGCCTTCTTGGCCAGGATGACGCCGTTTTCGTCAAAGGCGGTGTCGATGTGGATGAGGAAGGGGTGCCGGCCGTGCATGGTCTCGAACTCCTCCTCCCGGGTCTGGACGAACCGCACGGGCCGCAGGGTCCGGCGGGCGAACTCGCAGGCGATGAACTCAGAGTAGGGCCAGTTGGACTTGCTGCCGAAGGCGCCGCCCACGTAGGGCCGGATGACGTGGAAGTGGCTCACGTCCTTCTGGAAGCCGTGGGCCAGCCAGAACTGGTCGCCGAAGCTCATAGTGGTGGACTGGTATACGGTCCACTCGTCCTTCTCCGGGTCATAGCTGGCGAAAGTGGCGTGGGGCTCGATGGGGGCGTGCTGGATGCGGTGGGTCTTGAAGTCGGCGTGCTGCACGTAGGCGGCCTTGGCGAATTCCTCGTCGATGTCCTTGCCGCCGTTGGTGCCCACCTGGTGGCAGGTGGGGCCGATGTTGTGGTTGCCGTAGCCGTAGCCCTGCACGTCCGGGGCGCCGTCCTCCAGCGCCTCCAGGGGGTCGAACACGGCCTTCATCGGCTCATACTGCACGTCGATGAGGTCCAGAGCCTCCTCGGCGGTCTGCTCGTCCACGG
>CANQIH010000022.1 GCA_947624035.1 uncultured Oscillospiraceae bacterium
ATGCGCTGCTTGTAGCACTCGGCCCGGAGCATGTTGTTCACGGAGAAGCAGGCGCCCACCTCCCGCAGCAGGTCCACGTAATTGAGGTCCAGCAGCCAGTCAGCGTTATTGAGCATCATGGCCTGGCCGGGGCCCTCGCCGAACTCGATGAACTTCTCCATCTGCTTTTTGAAGCACTCGGCGTTGTGGGCGATGGTCTCCTTGGTGAGCATCTTGCGCATGTCGGTGCGGCCGGAGGGGTCCCCGATCATGGTGGTGCCGCCGCCGATGAGGGCGATGGGCTTGTTGCCGGCCTGTTGCAGCCGCTTCATGAACGTCAGGGTCACGAAGTGGCCGGCGGTGAGGCTGTCCGCCGTGCAGTCGAAGCCGATATAGAAGGTGGCCTTGCCGTTGTTGATGAGGTCCTTGATCTCCGCCTCGTCCGTCACCTGGGCGATGAGGCCCCGGGCCACCAGCTCGTCGTAAATGGTCATGTTTCCTACGCTCCTATCTCAATGCAGTTTGTTCTTCCATGTATCCGCCGCGGCCAGCAGCTCCTCCGCGGAGGCAGCCGTGGTGTCCGTTATATTGTCCCCGCCGATGAGCCGGGCGATCTCCCGGCGGCGGCCAGCCCGGTCCAGCTCGTCCACGGTGGTGTATGTCCTGCCGCCCCGCTCGGTCTTCTCGATGCGGTACTGGCTGTCGGCCATGGCGGCGATCTGGGGCAGATGGCTCACGCACAGCACCTGCCGCTGGCGGCCGGTCTGGGCCAGCTTCTCCCCCACCCGGCTCGCGGCGATGCCGGACACGCCGGTGTCGATCTCGTCGAACACCGCCGTGGGCACCGGGTCGTTCTCCCCGAACACGGTCTTGAGGGCCAGCATGATGCGGCTCAGCTCGCCGCCGGAGGCGATCTTCGCGATGCGGCCCGGCTCCAGGCCGGCGTTGGCGCTCATGAGGAACCGCACCTCGTCGGCGCCTCGGGGCCCGAACCCCGGCTGGCCTGCCACGGGCACGATCTCGGTCACGAACCGCACCGACGGCATGGACAGCTCCTTCAGCTCCCGCTCCACGCGCCTGGCCAGGGCGTCTCCGGCCTTTTTCCGGGCGTGGGTCAGGGCCTTGGCGGCGGCCAGGCAGTCCTTTGTGAGGGCCGCCCGCTTTTCATACAGCCGCTCCAAAGCCTCCTCGCCGAACTCGATCTCCGCGAGGCGCTTGGCGGACTCGTCGTATATCGCCAGCAGCGCGGCCTCATCCGCGGCGGAGAACTTCTTCTCCAGCCGCCGCAGCTGGGCCAGCCGCCCCTCCACCCTATCGAATTCCTCCGGGGAGAAGTCCAAACTCTCCCGCACGTCCCGCACCAGCTCCGCCGCGTCCTGGAGAAGGGACACGGCCTCTGTGAGGGCGGCGTCCGCCTGGGCCAGAGACGGGCTCCAGCCCTTGGCCCGGGATAGGTACCCCCTGGCGGACCCGGCCAGGTCCACGGCGGAGTTCTCGCCGCCGTACAGGGCGTCGTAGGCGCCATCGGCGGCCTCCCGGAGCTTTTCACTGTTGCGCAGAAGGGCGCTTCGCTCCTCCAGCTCCGTCTCCTCCCCGGCCTTCAGCTGGGCCTTTTCCAGCTCCTGGACCCGGTAGGTCAGGCTCTCCGCCAGACGGCGGCGGGTCTCGTCGTCCAGGGTCAGGCGCTCGATCTCCCGCTCGTTGGCCTGGTAGGCGGCGTAGGCGGCCCCATAGGCGGCCAGTTCGCTTTTCGCCCCGGCGAAAGCGTCCAGATAGTCGATGTGGCGCCCCTCGTCCAGCAGCTGGCGGCCGTCGTTCTGGCCGTGGATGTCCAGCAGCAGCGCCCCCAGGGCACGCAGCTGGCCCGCCGTCACGGGCACGCCGTTGACCCGGCAGGCGCCCTTGCCGTCGGCGGACACGGTCCGCTGGACGATGAGCGTCCCGCCGTCCTCGGGCTCCACGCCGTTTTCCGCGCACCAGGCACCGGCAGCGGCGGCATCGAACACGGCAGCGGCCAGGCACCGGTCCGCCCCGGTCCGCACCAGCTCCCGGCTGGTCCTGCCGCCGGTGACGGCATACAGCGCGTCGATGACGATGGACTTGCCCGCGCCTGTCTCGCCGGTGAGCACGTTCAGCCCCGGCCGGAACTCCACGTCCGCCCGCTCCACCACGGCGATATTCTCGATGTGGAGGCTTCTAAGCATCCTATCGACCTCTTTGCGTCACCGGTGGTAGGCCCGGCGCAGCTGGGTGCACAGCCGCTCCGCGGCGGCGGCGTTTCGCATGACGATGATGCCGGTGTCGTCACCGGCCACGGACCCCAGCACCGCGTCCTCGCCCATGGCGTCCACGGCGCCGCAGACGGCGGAGGCCAGGCCCGGCAGGGTCTTGATGACCACGGTGTGCAGGGCGTGGTCGAAGCTGACGCACCCCTCCCGGAAGATCTCCTCCATCCGGCGGGCCTCGTCGCTGGCCTCGTCCTGACCGGCCTGGGTATAGCGGTACTCCCCGTCGGGGCCGATCTCCTTCACCAGCCGCAGCTCCTTGATGTCCCGGGACACGGTGGCCTGGGTGCTGGCCACGCCCCGGGCCTTCAGCGCGTCCAGGAGCTGGCCCTGGGTGCTGATGCTCTCGCGGCTGATGATGTCCAGGATCACTGACTGTCTTGAACTCTTCATGTCTTCTCCCCTAATTTATCAAATGCGGTCTCATAAAAGCTCTTGGTGCCCAGATCGGCGATGAGCAGTTTGTGTTCAGAGCGCCGGACGGTCACATTATCCCCGTCCTGCAGGTCCGTCATGCCCCGGCCGTCCACGGAGAGGACGCACCGCCGCCCCTGCCACAGGTCCAGGGGCGTCACGGTGACCACCCGCTCCGGGCTCAGCACGAAGGACCTTGCCGCCAGCATGTGGGCGCAGATGGGCGTGAGCACGACGGCCTCCGCCATGGGCTCCACCAGCGGGCCGCCGGCGGCCATGGAGTAGGCCGTGGAGCCCGTGGGCGAGGAGACGATCACGCCGTCCCCCGAGAAGGTCAGGATGGGCTTGCCGTCCCCGCAGGCCGTGAGGCGCACGGTCTGGACGATGCCGGAGATCACCGCCTCGTTGAGGCCCGTGTCGGCGAAGATGCGCTCCCCGTCCCGGACGATCTCCACATCCAGCATCATCCGGGGCACCAGCCGGTAGTCCCCGGCGGCGGCCTTTTTCAGAAGGTCCACGCTGTCCCGGTCCAGTTCGGTCAGAAAGCCCTTGTGGCCCAGGTTCACCCCCACCAGGGGCACGCCGTGGTACATGATCTCCGGCGCGATGCGCAATATGGTGCCGTCGCCCCCCAGGGTCACCAGCAGGTCCGCCCCCCGCAGGGCCTCGTTCAGCTCCACGGTGCCGCAGGGCGCCTTCAGGTCCTCCGGGCCGCAGATGGGGCTCACCAGCACCTGGCAGCCCACCCCCTCCAGCATGGCCTTCACCCGCATAGTGCAAGAGAAGTCGCCGTCCCGCTGGACGTTCGTGCATATGACGATCTTTTTCATATCTTATCCTCCCGCGCCCTCAGCCCAGGGCCTCATGGGACCGGCGGACGATATCGCCGCAGTCCACGGCGGCGGCCTGTCCCTCCGTACGGAGCCAGGCCAGGTACTCGATGTTGCCCTCCGGCCCCCGGACCGGAGAATAGGTCAGCCCGCCCGGGACGAAGCCCAGACCGGCGGCGGTGTCCAGAAACCGCTCCAGGACCTCCAGATGGACGGCGGGGTCCCGGACCACGCCCTTCTTGCCCACCTTCTCCCGGCCGGCCTCGAACTGGGGCTTCACGAGGCACACCGCCTGGCCGCCCGGGGCCAGCAGGCCCTTCACCGCCGGCAGCACAAGGCCAAGGGAGATGAAGGACATGTCCATCACGGCCATGTCCATGGCCTCCGGGAACATGTCAGGCGTCAGGCTCCGGGCGTTGGTGCGCTCCATCACCGTGACCCTCTCGTCGTTTCGCAGGCTCCAGGCCAGCTGGCCATAGCCCACGTCCACGGCGTAGACGTGACGGGCGCCCCGCTGCAAAAGGCAGTCGGTGAAGCCCCCCGTGGAGGCCCCGCAGTCGATGCAGGTGAGCCCCGCCGGGTCGATGGCGAAGGCGTCCAGGGCCTTTTCCAGCTTCAGGCCGCCCCGGCTCACATAGGGAAGCTTCTCTCCCTTCACCTGGATATCCGCGGTCTCCGTCACCGGCGCGCCGGGCTTGGTCTGCTTTTCGCCGTCCACATAGACGGCCCCGGCCATGATGAGGGCCTTGGCCTTCTCCCGGCTCTCCGCCAGACCCAGGTCGTATACCCGCTGATCAAGCCTGATCTTCTGCATGCAGCATCTCCCGTACGGTCTTTACGATGGAGCCGGCGTCCAGCCCCTTTTTCTCCCGCAGCCGGGCGGGGTCGCCGTGCTCCAGCACGCCGCTGCCCAGGTCGATGCGCCGGGCGGCCCGCAGGGCGATGCCCGCCTCCTCCGCTGCGGCCAGCAGCCTCTCCCCCACGGAACCGGCGGCGCAGGCCTCCTCGGCCACCAGCAGCGCCCCGGTCTCCCGCGCGGAATCCAGCACAGCGGCCGTGTCCAGCGGACAGACCACGTTGAGCTTCACCACCTGGACCCGGACGCCCTCAGCCTCCAGCGTCCGGCATGCCGCCATGGCCTCGTCCGTCATGGTGCCGTAGACGGCCAGGGTCACGCCCGGACCGGACGCGCCCCCGCCGGACAGCACGGTGCAGGCCGCCCCGTCCCAGTCCTTCTTCCAGGCGCCCTCGCCGCCCCGGGGATAGCGCACGGCCACGGGGCCGGTGTCCTCCAGGACCGCCTTGCGCAGCATGCTTCTGAGCTCCGCGAAGCTGGCCGGGGCATACACCTTCATGCCCGGCACGGTGGAGAGATAGGCCACGTCAAAGGTGCCCTGATGGGTCTCCCCGTCCCGGCCCACGATACCGGCCCTATCCACGGCGAACACCACGTGCAGACCCATGAGGGCCACGTCGTGGATGAGCATGTCATAGCTGCGCTGCAAAAAGGTGGAGTACACCGCGAACACGGGCTTGAGGCCCTGGGCCGCCATGCCTGCCGCCATGGCGGCGGCGTGCTCCTCGGCGATGCCCACGTCGAAAAACCGCTTGGGCCACGCCTTCTGGAAGCCGATGAGGCCGGTGCCCTCCTTCATGGCGGCGGTGATAGCCGTCACGGTCTTATCCTCCCGGGCCAGCTCCGTCAGGGCCTTGCCGAACACGGCGGAGAAGTCCTCCCCGGTACAGGCCGGCACGCCGGTCACCGGGTCGAAGGTCCCCACGCCGTGGAAGGCGTCCGGGGCCTTCTCGGCGGGGCCGTAGCCCTTGCCCTTCACGGTGTTCACGTGGACCAGCACGGGCTTTCTCTGCTCCTTGGCCCAGCGCAGGGCGGACTCCAGCTTGTGCAGGTCGTAGCCGTCGATGGGCCCGATGTACTCGAAGCCGAAGTCGTCGAACATGTTCTCCGGGATGATGCGCTCCTTCAGCCACCGCTTGGCCCGGCGCAGCAGCCGGGACACGTAGCGGATGTGGGGCAAAATGGCCTTGCGGTACCACTTCTTAAAGGATATGTACTCCACCCGGGTGCGCATGGTGCTGAGCATCTCCGCGAGGCCGCCCACGCCCTCGTTGATGCTCATGCCGTTGTCGTTCAGGATCACCACCAGGGGCTCGCCGCTCTTCCCGGCGTCCGACAGGCCCTCGAAGGCCATGCCGCCGTTGAGGGCGCCGTCCCCGATGATGGCCACCACGTTATAGTCCGCCCCCATGGCCGTCCGGGCCCGGGCCATGCCCAGCGCCACGGACACGGAGTTGGAGGCGTGACCGGCGATGAAGGCGTCGTGTACGCTCTCCCGGGGCTTGGGGAAGCCGGACATGCCGCCCAGCTCCCGGAAGTTCTCGAACCCGGCCATGCGGCCGGTGAGCAGCTTGTGGGTGTAGCACTGGTGGCCCACGTCGAAGACCAGCCGGTCCCGGCTGGTGTCATATACCCGGTGCAGCGCCACCGTCAGCTCCACGTCCCCCAGGTTGGAGGCCAGATGCCCCCCCTCCCGGGAGACAGCCTGGACGAGGAATTCCCGTATCTCCCGGCACAGCGGCGCCAGCGACTGCTCCGGCAGGGCCTTCACGTCCCAGGGATCATGTATATTTTCAAGCAAACCCATAGCGGCTCCAAAAGTTCTGATGCGAATATACGCCTTGCGGCCGGATGCGGCCGGCGCTTTTTTACGCCGGTCTGGTTATCATAGCAAAAAACACCCCGCAGTGCAAGGTGTTTTTTGCATAAAATTCAGTTTGCAGTGAATAATTTTCCTGTCTCTGTCTCAGGACACCACACCGTTGGCGTTGGCGTAATACCGCCTGCCGTCCACGGTAAAATAGGTGTTTTTCAGCATATGGCCGTCCTTGGGGTCCAGGTAATAGGTCCTGCCGCTCAGGGTCTTGAAGCCGGTGGCAGCCGCGCCGTCAGCCCCCAGGTAATACCGCTCGCCGCCGTTATTGAACCAGCCGCCCTTCATCACCTTGCCCTCGCCGGTGAGGAAGTACCGCACGCCATCCACCTTCAGCCAGCCGCCCTTCATCATGTGACCGTCGCTGGGGCTGAAGTAGTAGATCGACTTGCCGATGGTCTTGAAGCCCACGGCCGCCGCGCCCGCCGCGCTCAGGTAGTACCGCTTGCCGGCGTTGGTGAACCAGCCGCCCTTGACCACATGGCCGTCCGCGGCGAGGAAGTACCGCACGCCGTTGACCTTCAGCCAGCCGCCCTTCATCAGGTGCCCGTCGCTGGCGCTGAAGTAGTAGATGGTCTCCCCGAAGGACTTGAAGCCGGTGGCAGCCGCGCCGCCCGTCTCCAGGTAGTACATCTTGCCGCCGTTCTCGAACCAGCCGCCGGTGAGGACACGGCCGTCGTTCTGGAGGAAATACCGCCTGCCGCCGGCGGTCATCCAGCCGCCCTTCATCATGTGCCCGTCGGCGGCGCTGAAATAGTAGGTGCCGGAGCCGATGGTCTTGAAGCCGGATATGGCTGCGCCGTCCGCGCCGAAATAATACCTTTTGCCGCCCGCCTCCCGGAGCGTGTCCGTGATCATGGCGTGGCTGGCGGTGTCGAACCAATACCGCTTGCCGTCGACGACCTGCAGGCCGGACGCAGGGGCGCCGTCAGCGCCGAACCAGTACCGCGTACCGTCGTCGTCCTCGGCCCAGGTGCTGCGCATGCGGACAAAGGCAAGGCCGTTGGCCGACGCATATCTCTCCGCCATGGTGCCCGCGAAGCCCGTGATGGTCACAGGGCAGTCGGTGAACGCATTGTCCTTGATGGCCGCGAGGCCATAGGGCACGGTGACGGAGCGCAGATCAAAGCACATGTAAAAACCCCGCTCGCCGACGGTCCGAAGGCTGTCCGGGAGCTTGACGGCGCTGAGGGCCGTGCAGTCCTGGAAGGCGCCGGTGCCGATGGTCTGGACCCCCTCGCCGATGGTGACGGCCGTCAGGGCCGGGCAGTACCAGAAGGCCTCGTCCCCGATGGTCTCCACCGAGCCGGGGATGGTCACGCTGGCCAGGTCCATGCACATGGCAAAGGCGGCGTTCCCGAGTTCGGTCACAGAGTTGGGGATGGTCACGCCCTTCAGTCCCGTTCCGCCGAAGGCCCATTCGCCGATGGACTTCACCGAGCTGGGGATGGTCACGGCGGTGAGGGCCGTACAGTCGCTGAAGGCGCGGTCGCCGATCTTCGTCACCGTGCCGGGGATGGTCACGCTGCCGCCCTCGCCCTGGTAGGAAACCAGAGTGCCGTTCAGGATGTAGAACTCGCCCTGGGCCAGGCTCCAGGCCGTGCCCTCAAAGGTCTGAGAGCCCATGTCGATCTTGGAGATGTCACCGGCAAAGGTCACCTTCGCCAGCTTGGTGCAATCGGCAAAGGCCCGGTCCTCTATCTCGGTGACGGCGGCCGGGATGGTGATCTCCGTCAGGGACGAGCACGCCTCAAAGGCGCCCGTGCCGATGGAGGTGAGAGTGGCCGGCAGGGTCACGCGCGTAAGGGAGGAGCACCGGTCGAAGGCCGCGGTGTATATGCTCCTGACGCCGCTGGGGATGACCACGCTCTGCAATGCCGTGCACCCGGCAAAGAGGCGGGTGTTGATGACGCTGATACCCGTGGAAAGGGTCAGTATCCGCAGGCCGCTGCAATAGGCAAAGGCGTCGTTGCCGATGGTCTTCACCGTGTTGGGGATCACCACGGACGGGATGCTCACGCAGCTGAAAAAGGCCCGGACGCCGATGCTGGTCAGGCCGCTGGGCAGGGTCAGAGAGGCCAGGGACGCGCACTCGCCGAAGGCGTCGTCGCCGATGGCGGTGACGGTCTGGGGGATGGTGACGCTCCTCATGGAGCACTCGTAAAAGGCCTGCTCACCGATGTAGGTGACGCCCTCACCGATGACCACGGAGCTGATGTCCATGCCGTACCAGGGAGCGAAATTGCCGATGTGGCCGCTGTCTGCGCTGTAATCATACATCCGGCCGGTGCCGGTGAGGGAGAGGGTGGTGCCGGTGAGGGACCACTGGATGCCGGCGCCGCACTTGCCGCCGGGCGTGGTCTCCGGCTGAGGCGGGGCGCTGGCCGCGGGTCCGGCGTCATCGACGTCCGCCACGGCAGTCTCGGGCTCCGCCGTGGTCTCCGGCTCCGCGGTGACCTCTGGCTCCGCCGTGACCTCTGGCTCTGTCGTGGCCTCGGGCTCCGCCGTGGTCTCGGGCTCCGCCGTGGCCTCCATCTCTTCCGGCGCAGCCACATCCTCCGGCGCCGCCGGCTCTATCTGCGTTATAACGTCCTCAATATCCGCCGTCTCCTCCGCGGCGAACGCGGGCGCGCAGAGGCTCAGCGCCGCCGCCAGCGCCAGCGCCATGCTCAATATCCGCTTTCTCATACGTGGGTCTCCTTTCTCCGGGACTTTACAAAAAACCTACGCCGTCCGGCCCGCCAGCCGCTCCGTCAGCGACCGGAGAAAGCCGGTATCCTCAAAGCTGTCCAGCAGCGCCAGGGCCTCCTGGGTATACCTCTCCGCCAGCGCCTGGCATCTCTCCGCCCCCAGCAGGGCGCAGAAGCCGTCCCCGTCCAGCACGTCGTCCCGGCACTGGAACGCCATGCCCAGGGCCATGCCGAAGCGCTCCGCGGCGGTCACGGCGCTCTCGCCGGCGCCCGCGGCGGCGGCGCCCATGGCGCAGGCCGCGCCCATGAGGCTGGCCGTCTTGCCCATGTCCGTGGCGGTGAGGCCTTCCACGGTATCCGCGGCGCCGCCCAGGTCCATGAACTGGCCGCCGCATATGCCCTCCACGCCGGCGGCCCGGCTCAGAAGCGCGCAGCACCGGGCCCGGTCCTCCCAGGGGATGGGCGCGGCGCACACGGACCGGAAGGCCTCCGCCTGGAGGCAGTCCCCCGCCAGCACGGCGGTGGTCTCCCCGAAGGCGATGTGGCAGGCCGGACGGCCCCGGCGCTCATCGTCGTCGTCCATGCAGGGCAGATCGTCATGGATGAGGCTGTATGTATGCAGAAGCTCCACGGCGCAGGCCGCCGGCAGCGCCTTTTCCACGCCGCCGCCGCACAGCCGGGCGAACTCCAGACACAGCACCGGCCGCACCCGCTTGCCCCCGGCCCGGAGGCTGTAGCTCATGGCCTGCCGCAGGCCGTCGGCCCCGTCCCCGGCCGGGCTGAAATACCCCGCCAGGGCGGTCTCCACCATGCTGCGGTACTGCTCGTATCTCTCGTCCATGCCTTTCAAACGAATCACTTGAAGGGGTCTTCCACCGGTGCGCCGTCCGGGCCCTTGCGCAGCTGGACCACCTTCTGCTCCGCCTCGTCCAGCATCTTCGTGCAGGCGCCGATGAGCTTGGTCCCCTCCTCAAAGAGGCCCAGACTCTCTGCCAGGGGCGCGTCGCCCTTTTCCAGGCCCTTCACGATCTGGTCCAGCCGGTCCAGCGCCTGCTCGAACGTCATCTTCTGTTCAGCCATGATGTACCTCCTCCACGCGGCAGTCCAGGCTCCCCCCGGACAGCTTCACATTTACCTGATCTCCCTTTGCCACGTCCGCCGCCGTGCGGACGGCGGCGCCGTTCTTCTCCACGATGGAATAGCCCCGGCCCAGCACCTTCAGGGGGCTCAGGGCGTCCAGCTTGGCGGCCATCGCCTCGAGCCGCCGCTGCTGCCTGTCCACAGACCGCTGGCCCGCGGCGTTGAGCCGCTCCGCCGCCCGCTCCAGGCGCCGGCGCCGCTCGGGTGTGATGCGCTGGCCCGCGCCCTCCAGCTTTGACAGCGCCAGCTCCAGGGCCGTGCGCTTGGCGTTCAGATAGACCTCCGGGTCCGTCAGTGCGGGCCGGCCGGCCACATTGTCCAGCAGCTGGGACAGACGCTCCAGCGCCTGATCCATGGCCCGGTCCAGCCGGGCGGCCATGGCGGCGATGTCCTCCTTCACCTGCAGGATGTCCGGGGTGACCGCCACGCCCGCATCGGTGGGCGTGATGGTACTGCGGTCGGCCACCAGGTCCGAGATGGTCTCGTTTTTCGTGTGGCCCACCGCCGTGACCACGGGGATGGCCGACTCGAAGATGGCCCGGGCCACGCGCTCATCATCGAACACGTCCAAGTCCTCCCCGGAGCCGCCGCCCCGGCCCACGATGAGCACATCCGCCACCCGGTACCGGTTGGCGTAGTCGATGGCCCCGGCGATGCTGAGCGCGGCCTTCGCGCCCTGGACGTACACCGGCATCACCAGCACCTTCGCCACAGGCCAGCGGCCCTTCAGCTTGAACAGAACGTCCCGCACAGCGTCGCCGCCGTCGCTGGTGATGATGGCTATCCGCCGGGGGTAGGCAGGCAGGGGCTTTTTGTGTTCCGCGTCGAAGTACCCCTTTTGGGCCAGCTCCGCTATGAGCCGCTCGCGGCTCAGCTGCTTGTCCCCCATGCCCTCCGGCACAAGGTCTTTCACCTTGAGCTGATATTTCCCTTCGGTAAGGTACATCGTCACCTCGGCGGTCACCACGAACTTCTCCCCGTTGACGGGCTTGAAGCGGGCGCGAAGGGCGTCGGATCTCCACATCACGCAGGACACGGCGTATTCGTCCTGCTTGGTGACGCCCTCTTTCAGGGTGAAGTACCAGTGGCCGGAGAACTTTTGCTCGTGGCAGTTGGACACCTCGCCGCAGACCCGGATGCGCCGGAACTGCGGCGCGCTCTCCAGAAGCGCCTTGACGGTGGTGTTCAGCTCCCTGACCGACCAGATATGATCATCCATTTTCCGTCTCCTGCGCGGGCTTGTCCTCCCCGGAGACCTCGCCCCGGTAGAACCCGCCCAGCACGCCGTTTATGAACGCCACCACGTCCGGGTCCTCGTAGCCCTTGGCCAGCTCCACCGCCTCGTCCATGGACGCGGCGTCGGGCACGTCTGGCATGTATAGGATCTCATAGATCGCCTGGCGCAGGATGGCGGCGGCGCTGCGGGATATACGCTCGGTGCGCCAGCCCTTGGCGTATTTGCCGATGTAGCCGTCCAGCTCCTCCCGCCGCTGGGTGACGCCGGCGACGCTGTCCAGGATGAACTTCTGGTCCCTCTTGGAGGGCCGCTCCCGGTACATGGCGTCCTCCCGCTCCATGGAGGCGTAGTGCTCCGGCTCAAAGAACTCCTCCACCGCCGCCTGGGGCGAGACGCCCGACGCGGCCACGGAAAAGCCCAGCTGTATGGCGATCTCTCGCGCTGCTGATCTCGTCATAGTTCCTCCGAATACAACAAGGAGCCCCGAAGCGGGGCTCCGATTTTCGTCCGTATCTTATTTGTCAAAGGAGATGCCGGTCACATGGACATTGACCACCGCGTTCATGCCGGTGACGGATTCCACCTCGGTACACACTGCGTCCTGCACGTGCACGGCCACGTCTGTGATGCTGCCGCTGGCCCGGACGTTGATGAGCACGTCTATGGTGATCTTCTCGTCGATGAAGCGTATCTTCAAGCCCTTGCCGGGGTTCTTCCTCCCGAATATCTCCACCAGCTCCGGCGTGGAGGGGCTGCCCATGCCGGCGACGCCCTCTACCTCGCCCACAGCGGCGGCGACCATGACGGCGATCACGTCCTCGGAGATGTTGACGGTGCCTCTCTCCCCCTGCTTGGTGATGTAGTTCTCAGCCATGAGCCCATACCTCCAGATGATTGCTGGATAGCATTATAACACAGGCCTGTCAAAAAAGAAAGAGGAATCTACGATGCCTTATTCTGTTATCTCCACGATGTTCAGGGCCTGGGCCGGGTAGTCGGTGTTGGACACCACCGTCTCGGTGATCTGGGCCACCTGGGTGGCGGTGAGCCCCTCCACCGGCGCCGGGACCGTGACGGTGACGCCCTCGCCGGACACCAGCACCACGCAGTCTGCGAAGTTCTTGGCCAGCAGCTGGTTCTCCACCAGGCTCTCCTGCATGTTCCAGGAAGCCATGGCGTTGATCTGCCGCATGGACTCGTCGATGACCTCCTGGGAGGCGTTCTCCCCGGCGCAGGCCATCTCCAGCAGTTCCAGGGCCTCGTCCCGGGCCGCCTGGCGGCTGAGCCGGGCCTCGTCAAAGTAGGCGGACACCGCCACAGCCCCGTCCTCCTCACTGGCCGACGCGGCCAGGTATTCCTCCTCCGCCGCCTCCATGGCCGCGTCCTCGGCGGCCACCATGGCCGGGTCCGCCGCGCCCCAGCGGCTGTTGTAGGACCAGTTCAGATACACCGCCGCGCCCACGAACACCAGCACAGCCACGATCACGATATTGCGTTTCAGATTCTTTCTCACGATTCATCCCTCCGACTCATTCATTTTGAAGATCTCGATCCTATCCGCGCCCAGCCCGGTATAGCACCGCACCGCCTCCGTGACGGCGAGACGCACCGAGCCCGCGTCCGCTCCCTGGCATACCACCGCGGCGCCGTTGTCCGACAGCAGCAGCCTGACCTGTCCCACGCCTTCCATCCGGGACAGCAGCGCCTCCAGCCTCGCCTCCTCCTCGCCGGTGTGCCCCGAGGCGGCAGAGCGGTCTGAGACAGGCCACAGCAGCAGCGCGAGACCCACCGCGGCCACCAGCAGCACGTACTTCCACTGCCCGGCCCGCTCCGCCAGCGCGCTCCACTTACCGCCCATGGTCCCTCCAGCTCTGCCGCTCCCGGGGGATGCCCAGCTCCGCCTCGATGACTGCGGACAGACCGCCGTCATAGGCTGCGTCCAGATCCGCCCGCCAGGGGTACCAGAGAAGGCTCTCCTCGTCCCACCGGGCCGTCACGGCGGCGGACGCCACATCGGCGCCCAGCTCCGCCGCTTTGCCCAATATATATGCGCCGTACCGCTCCTCTATGTATGTCCGATTGAGCATTTTCGCCTCCTCCTCCGCCTGGGCCGCCGTGCCTCCGGCGGCGTCGGCGTACCGGGCCATGCCCGCCGCCAGGTCCCCCACGTCCAGCCGGGCCACAGGCGCCGCCACCGTCAGGGCGCACAGCAGCCCGCACATGAACCGGACCACCTCCCGCACCCGGCCCTTGGGCGTGGCCGTCACGGCCAGGGCGCTGAGCACCGCCGCCGCCGCGATAGAACGTATCCACCCGCTCACGGCCCCATCACCTCCATGGACAGCACCACCGACACGAACAGCATGGCTCCCGCGCTGCCGATAAGGCCCAGGGCCATGCCGTAGGCCGTGGCGATGTTGCCGATGAGCCCGGCCAGCCGGCCCTCCGCGAAGGGCTCCGCCACGCAGGCGGCGGCCTTGTATAGGACGTAGTGCAGCCCCAGGCTCACCACCGGCCCCAGACACACCGCCAGCACCGCCGCGAGCCCGAAAGCACCCACCGCCCCCCGCAGCAGCGCCGCCCCGGCGAGGTAGGTGTCCGCGGCGTCCGCCAGGATGGACCCCACCACCGGCAGCGCCGCGGATATGGCCGTCTTGGTCAGGCTCCCGGCCACCCGGTCCGCCTGCCCGGCGATGACGCCGGTGAGGGACAGTGCCAGGGTGAAGGCCGTGGTCATGGCCGTGAGCGCCGTGGTACACAGCCACCCGATGAGCTTCACGGGGCTCTTGAGCGTCCCGCCGGGCAGGGCAGCGGCGGCGGTGCTGGCGGCGGCGTAGGCGTAGATCATGGGCATCACGGCCCCGGTTCCCACGGTCATGAGCACGTCGATGAAGAGGGCCGACGCGGCATACCGGGCCGCCCCGGCGGCACCGTGGCCCCCGGCGGCGGCAGCGGCGGCCACCGTGGGCAGCAGCGTCTTGGAAAACCCCGCCAGATCCGCCAGCGCCGTCTGGACCTGGGCCAGGTAGGACCGGATGTCCCCGGCGCAGGCTCCCATGATGGCTAGAGCGCCCCCAAGAATGACATACTCCGGCGTCCTGCCGTCCGCGCTCACGGCCCCGGCCATGGAGCAGAGCAGCGCCACCGTCAGGGCCACGCAGGCGCTCTTGGCCGCTTTTCCCGCCTGCTCCGCCAGGGCCCTCTGGGTCCAGGACCACACCCGCTCCCAGAGCTTCGCCGCCGTGAGGCCATCCTTTACCGTCACGTCCCCCAATATCTCCCGGGCGGCGTCCGGCAGCGCCTGCTCCACCGCGTCCGTGTCCACCGCCAGCGCCGGGACGGGCGCCAGCAGCAGCAATATGAGTATCGCGCACAAAGCTCTCATGCCAGGCTCCCTATCAGGTCCATCAGGGCCCGGATCATGGGCAGGGCCGTCACCATGGCGCAGACTGTGCCGCACAGCTCCACCGCCGCCGCCACGGCCCCCTGGCCCGCGTCCTTGCACATCTCCCCGGCCAGGCGGGTCACGATGCCGATGCCCACGCACTTCAGTACCGGGCTCACCACCGCGGGGCTCAGGCCCGTCTGGATCCCGGCCAGCTCCACGATGTCCTTCAGCTCCCGGAAAAGGCCCAACGCCAGCCCCGCCGCCGCGATGCACACCGCGATGGTCACGGCCAGGCCCAGCTCCGGGGCGGTCTTCTTCAGCAGCACGGCGATGAAGGCCCCGGCCAGGCCCAATGCCGCCGCCTGGATGAGCTGGCTCATCCCAGCTGGAACAGGTCGCGGATGAGGTCGAAGAGCCCCGCGATCCGCTGGACCAGGATGACCAGCACCACCACGAGCCCCGCGATGGTCACCATCAGCGCCTGCTCGTCCCGCCCCGACCGGGCCAGCAGCAGGTTCAGCACCGCCACCAGGATACCCACCGCCGCGATGCGGAATATGAGATCAACTTCCATGCAACATCATCCTTCGCGTCAGATGAGGAGCACCGCCAGCGCCGCGCCACCGGCGGCCCCCAGGCCCACCGCCAGGCGGCCCCGGTCCCGGAGCGCCGCCGCTGCCGCCTCCCGGGCCTGCTCCGTCTCATGGCGGCACCGCTCCACGGCCAGCAGCTGCTCCTCCGCGCCGTACCGGCCCAGCACAGTCCCCAGGGGCCCCAGCAGGTCCCGCTCCTCCGCCGTCAGCGGGGCCGCCGCCTCCGCCCATATGTCTGAAAAGGTCCTCTCACCCAGCGTATCCAGCCCCGCCGACACCCGGGCGCACAGCTCCGACGCCGCCCCTCTCGTCCGCCCGGCCAGACCGCCGAACAGCTCCGGCATGGGCGTGCGGAACCGGCTCAGCTCCATGGCCAGCAGCTCCAAAAGCCCCAGCAGCTCCGTGAGACGCCGGACCCGGGCCTCCATGGCCCGCCGGGCCGTGAGCCCCGCCAGCAATCCCGCCGCCGCCAGGAGCACGGCCCCCGTCAGCCGCACGGGATGTCCTCCACAAAGTATCGGCGCTGTCCCTCCCGGCACTCCACCCAGACCCGCCGCCGGAACGCGCCGGAGGCCAGCAGCGCGGCCACCGCCGGGCTCTCCCCGCCGCCCCGCTCACCGTGGGCCGTGGCCAGCAGCCTCACGCCGCAGCCCGCCGCCGCCAGCAGCGCCCGGACGTCGCCGTCCTCCGCCGCCTCGTCCATGGCCAGCACCTGGGGATTCATGGCCCGGAGCAGCATGGCCGCCCCCGCCGCCTTGGGCGCGCCGGTCATCACGTCGGCGCTGGGGCCCAGGTCGAAGCCCGCCGCCCCGCCGGACACCCCGGCGATCTCCCCCCGCTCGTCCGCCACGGCCACCCGGTACCCCGCCCCGGACAGGCGGCGGATGAGCTCCCGCAAAAGGGTGGTCTTGCCCCCGCCGGGCGGGGACAGGATGAGGGTGGAGCGAAAGCTCCCCGCCGTGAGGCGCTCCCATATGTTGTCGGCGCAGCCCACCGCCGCCCTCGGCACCCGGATGGACAGGCTGCTCACATCCCGCAGCCCCTCCATGCCGCCGGGGCCCAGCACCGCCGTGCCGCACACGCCCACCCGTACGCCGCCGGGCGCGGACACGAACCCCCGGCAAAGCTGCTGCTCCGCCGCGTGCAGGCTCGCGCCCGTGGCCGCCTCCAGCACCGCGCGAAGCAGCGTCTCCGTCACCGGCCCCGCGTCAAGGCCGTACTCCCGCCCGGCCAGCAGCGCCGTCATGGGCCGGTCCCGGCGCAGCCGCAGCTCCTCGCACACGTCCCGCTCCTCCGGGCCCAGGGCCAGGGCGGCCCGCCGCAGGTCCGGCGGCAGCAGCGCCGCCGCGGACAGAAATCCGTCCATCTCCCGTCCCCCTTCCAGGACAAGTCTATTAGACGCCCGGCGGCAATATGCCTGACCTGTCCACATCCTGTGCCCGGCAGTATTTACACTCTATTCACACACGGTATATTGACTTATTCCTAGCGGTTTGGTAAGATATTTCAGTTCTTTATACATATAAATAATTTATCCTCAACGGAAAGGAGCATCCCCCATCCCATGCGCAAGATCCTCACAGGCTATTGGGGCAAGTACAAAAACTCCCTGATCCTGACCCCCATCTTCGTGCTGCTGGAGTGCGTGGTGACCTTGGCGCTGCCGTCCCTGATGAGCAACATCGTGGACCAGGGCGTGGCCGCCGGCGACCGGCAGTACATCATCGTGTGCGGCCTTCTGATGACGGCGCTGGCCATCGTCAGCGTGGTGTCCGGCTATTTCAGCACCTGGCACGCCTCCAGGGCGGCCAACGGCTTCGGCTCCAACCTGCGGGAGGCCATGTACCGCCACATCCAGGAGTTCTCCTTCGCGGACATCGACCGGTTCTCCACCGCCAGCCTCATCACCCGCACCACCAGCGACGT
>CANQIH010000023.1 GCA_947624035.1 uncultured Oscillospiraceae bacterium
AGAGTAGGACGACATAGCTCTTTCTCCTGTAAATGTTGGTTTGGTCGCTTACATTTTACACGATCTGAGCTATGTTGCCTCTTTTTTCTTTCAGTGTTGCACTTCGTATGATAACCTGCCCACCTCCCTCGTCAGAGGGAGGCTTAGGCGCGATGGTCGTCCAACACCAACTATTCAATCGCGCTGCTTTGCAGCGGCGACATTTTGAAACGGGGGCCCCCGCGCGGCACACCTGCCGCGTGGGGAGAGGAGCCGACGACAACGTGTGCTCCGACGAATTTACAAATCCCTCATTTTCAAACGTGCCGCCCTGTGCTATAATGATAAATGTAAAAATTTGCATTTCGAGGGGTGAGCGCTGTGCGGCAGACCCGCAGGGAGATCATGCCGGGCGTGTTTCTCACATGCCTGCAGACCGACAAGTTCAGGACCGGTATCCTGCGCCTGGACCTGGTGACCCGGCTGAGCCGGGAGACGGCCAGCCAGAACGCCCTGCTCCCCAGCGTGCTGCGCCGGGGCACGGTCCGCTGCCCGGACATGGAGGCTATGGCCGCCCGGCTGGACGGGCTTTACGGCGCCCGGCTGGAGCCCACGGTCCGCAAGCTGGGGGAGATCCAGTGCCTGGGCTTCACCGCCTCCTTCCCGGAGGGGTCTCTGCCCGGCGGGGAGGACGGTCTGCTGGGGCAGATGGCGGCGCTGCTGGGCGAGGCGCTGCTCCAGCCCAACACCCGGGGCGGGCTGCTGCTGCCCGGGTATGTGGACAGCGAGCGGGAAAAGCTGCTGGAGGACATCCGGGCCCGGGTCAACGACCGGGCGGCCTTCGCCCAGCTCCGGCTCCTGGAGCTCATGTGCCCCGGGGAGGAGTACGCGGTGGACGCGCTGGGGGACGAGGAGACGGCCCAGGCCATCCACTATGTGTCCCTCACCCGGCACTACAAGGCCCTGCTGGCGTCCTCGCCCATAGAGCTTTTCTACTGTGGCAGCGCGGACCCGGACCGTGCGGAGGCCGCCCTGGCCGACGCGCTTATCACCCTGCCCCGGGGGGAGATCGACTACGACATAGGCACGGACATCCGCCTGAACACCATGGCGGAGGAGCCCCGTGTCTTTACGGAGGAGATGGACGTGGCCCAGGGCAAGCTGGCCATGGGATATCGCCTGGGGGAGGCCATGGACGACCCGGACATGGCGGCCCTCATGGTGATGAACGCCCTGCTGGGGGGCCGGGGCACGGCCTACGTGTCCTCGAAGCTCTTTTTGAATGTCCGGGAGCGGCAGAGCCTGTGCTACTACGCGGACTCGGCCCTGGACCTGATGAAGGGCGTGCTCACCGTGGAGTGCGGCATCGACCCGGCGGACTATGACAGGGCCCTCGCGTCCATAGAGGGCGAGGTCCGGGCCCTCCAGGCCGGGGACTTCACCGGCGAGGCGCTGCGCACCGCCCGGATGGGCGTGAGCGCGGACATGCTGGCGCTGGCGGACGACCCGGAGGCCCTGGAGCGGTTCTGGCTGGGCCAGAGCCTGCTGGGCCTGGAATACGGCCCGGAGGAGCTGGCCGCCCTGGCCGAGGACGTGTCCCGGGAGGACGTGGTGAAGGCCGCCGCGGGTCTCGCCTGCGACGCGGTGTACTTCCTGCGGGGCGCGGAGGACGACGGCGATGAAGAGGACTGACCATCCCGCCCTGGGCGCGGCGGTCTATACCGGGACGCTGCCCAGCGGCCTTTCCATATATGTGGTCCCACGGCCCGGCTGGCACCGGTCCACGGCGGCCCTCACGGTCAGCTATGGCGGCGCGGACCGCCGGTTCATTCTGGACAGCGAGACCTTTGACGCCCCGGCGGGCACGGCCCACTACCTGGAGCACAAGATGTTCGACATGCCCGGCGGCAGCGTGGACGGCGTGTTCGTCCGGCAGGGCGCCAACGCCAACGCCTACACCGCCGAGGCGGTCACCAGCTACTATTTCTCCTGCATGGGCCGGTTCGGGGATAACCTGCGCACCCTGCTCCAGTTCGTGTCTACCCCTTATTTCACGGCGGAGACCGTGGAAAAGGAGCGGGGCATCATCGGCCAGGAGATACGCATGTACGAGGACGACCCGGCCTTCGCCGCCTACGCCGGGTGCCTGCGGCTGCTGTTCGGGGACGGACCCCTGGGCAGCTATGTAACGGGCACGGAGAGGTCCGTCGCCGGCGTCACGGCGGAGACGCTGCAGGCCTGCCACCGGGCCTTTTACGTCCCGGCCAACATGGTCCTGTGCGCGGCGGGGGACGTGGACCCGGAGGCGGTGGAGCGCATCGCCCTTGAGGTCCTGCCCCAGGAAAGAGCCGCCTTGCCGGTCCGGGACTACGGCCCGGACACGGGCACGACGCCGGTGGAAATGCGGGTCCAGGGGACCGCTGACGTGCCCGCGCCGCTCTTTTGCGCCGGCGTCAAGCTGGGCCCCGCCCCCACCGGCCCGGAGGCCCTGCGGGAACGGCTCACGGCGGAGCTGGCCCTGCGGTGCCTGGCCGGGGAGAGCGCCCCGGCCTATCTGGACCTGTATGAAAAGGGGCTTCTGAACGGCGCCTTCCAATACGAACTGTCCTACGCCGCCGGCCTGGGCTATGTCACCCTGGAGGGGGAGTCCCGGGACCCGGAGGCCGTGGCGGCGGCGCTGCTGGCCGCGGCGGAGAAGGGCCCGGACCCGGCCCTGTTCCAGCGGCAAAAAAAGGCGCTGTACGGCGGCTTTCTGCGGCTGCCGGACGATCTGGAGGAGCTGTGCGGCTGCCTGACGGAGGGCCGCTTCGGGGGCTTCGACCCACTGGACACGCCCCGGGCGCTGGCGTCCGTATCCTGCGCGGACGCGGCGGCCTGGGCCCGTGAGCATCTCACGCCGGGGCGCTTCGCCGTCTCTACCATCCGCCCAAAGGAGGGCTGAACCCATGTCATCTGCGTCCATATCCTTCCCCATGCTGGGGGACTGGTCCATATGTCCGCCCAACTCCTTCACCCTGTTCGGCCACACCTTCTACTGGTACGGCGTCATCATCGCCTGCGGTTTTCTGCTGGCGGTGGCCTACGGCTACCACCGGTGCCGGGAGTTCGGCATATCCCAGGACGATCTCACCGACAACCTGCTGTTCGCGGTGCCCCTGGGCATCATCGGCGCCCGGGTCTACTACGTGATCTTCTTCGGGAACTACGACAGCTTCTGGGACATGTGCAAGATATGGGAGGGAGGCCTCGCCATCTACGGCGGCGTCATCGCCACGGTGCTGACGGTGCTCATCGTCTGCCGGGTGAAGCGCATCTCCCCCCTGGCGGTGCTGGACGTGACCTCCTTCGGCCTTCTCATCGGCCAGAGCGTGGGCCGCTGGGGCAACTTCATGAACCGGGAGGCCTACGGCTACGAGACGGACGTGTTCTGCCGCATGGGTCTCACCCTGAACGGCGAGACCGTCTACGTCCACCCCACGTTCCTCTATGAGTCCCTGTGGAACGCTCTGGGGTTCGTGCTGCTGCATATCGTGTCGAAAAAGATACAGCGGAGATTCGACGGCGAGTTTTTCCTGCTGTACCTGGCCTGGTACGGCCTGGGCCGGGCCTGGATCGAGGGGCTGCGGTCTGACTCGCTGTACCTGGGCGGCACCGGCCTGCGGGTGAGCCAGCTTCTGGCCTGCCTCACCTGTATCGGGGCGGTGGTGCTGCTGACGGCGCTGCTGCTCAGCGGCAAATGCACGCCCGACCGGCTCTGGGTGAACCGGGCCGCCGTCCGCACCGCGGACAGCGAAGAGGCGTCCGAATAAGATCACCATCCCGTCAGCTATACTATATAAAAATCAAGGAGGCCGAACTATGTCTGATCTCAACAGCTTCAAGGAAAAGGCCGGCGATCTGCTCTCCAAAGCCGCCGGCACGGCCAAGGACCTGGCGGGCGCCGCTGCCGCCAAGACCAAGCAGCTCAGCCGCATCACCAAGCTGAACATGGATATCGTCGCCCAGAAGGACGCCATCCGCAAGGCCTACGCCGAGCTGGGCCAGCTATACTACGAGAACCACCACGATGCCCCCGAGGGGCTGCTGCTCCAGGCCTGCCAGGAGATCGACGTGGCCAAGGAGGCCATCGCCAATATGGAGGCGGAGATCGCGGCGCTGAGGGCCGGCCCGGAGGAGGCCCAGGACGCCGGGTTCGAGGCCGTGGTGGACGCCACCGCCGCCCAGGCGGACGTGCAGGTGGAGATCGTCACCGAGGAGGACGCCGACCACCTGTTCCCGGACGGGGAGGGCGGCCCCGCCATACCGGATATCGCCCCGTTCAAGGCCCCGGCGGACCCGGGAGAATGAGCAAAACACCGGCGGAGAGCCCTCTCCGCCGGGCTTTTTTTCGCATATCGCAAAAACTTTGTCGGTTTACAAGACAAAAGCATAGACAAGCATAAATTTTTGTGCTATACTGGCTCGGTTCAATAGAAAATAATTAATAATTTGTTCACAATCTCCCCCGGGAGGGCACCATGAAATTCTATCCTCTGACCGCCTCTCAGTCCGACGAACACCTGCTGGACAGCGAGTACAAGGCCGCCCGGCAGCTGGGAAAGCTCCGCCTGGGCGAGCTGCACCTGTACTTCAAGAGCGGGCTGAAGACCTACTACATCCCCTACCGGGACGTGCGCCGGTGCTTCCGCCGGGTCGTGAGCGTACCGGCCAAGCTCTGCTGCGGCAAGGGGGACTTCGCCATCGAGAACCTGGTGATCTGCGGCGAGGGCGATCAGGAGCTGGCCCAGATCCAGCTGCCCGGCACCAAGGCCGCCCGCATCCTGATGACCGAGCTGGAGGAAAAGATGCCCGACGCCGCCTTCGGCCGTCCTTCCAAGGCCGGGGACGCGGCCGTGGCCGAGGCGTGAGACAGTCATACATCCGCACTTTGAACATAGCTATTCAGGAGGTACCATGACCCCTAACGAGGCCCTGGAGCGGCTGCTGCCCTCCTACATACGATACTACGACGTGATCCGGGAGGGCGTGGAGCCCCCCTTCGCCGCGGAGGCCCGGTTCCACTCCCACAACGAGCAGTACATCCTGGTGAAGAGCGCCCGGGTGTCCGAGGCCGACTCCCACGAGTACATCTACTTTGCCGTGGCGGATGAGCTGGACGCCGCCCGCGCCGCGGAGCTGGACGCCGCCGCCTGGGAGCGGGGCATGGCCTGGGTGAAGCCCCACAGCGCCCACCGCAACTCGGACGTGACATTGGTGGTGCTGGCGGAGCACATCACGCCGGACGCCGCCGCGTTCATCAAAAAGAGCCGCCACTATCAGAGCTACCGCTTCGGCCTGCAGGGCTGGAGCAACTACCGCGCGATTGCCCTGGAGACCTCCTCCGGGACCCTCACCTACAACCGCCTGGGTGGGGACCTGAAGAAGCTCTTTCGCAATATACAAAATTCTAAGTAGGGAGAGAGTAACACAATGACTGCAATCCTCATCATCGTCGCAGCAATCGTTTTGCTCGTCATCGGCTATGTCACCTATGGCTCCTGGCTGGCAAAGCAGTGGGGCGTCGACCCCACCCGCAAGACCCCTGCGGTGGAAATGGAAGACGGCGTTGACTACGTCGCCGCCAAGCCCGCCGTTCTGATGGGTCACCATTTCTCGTCCATCGCGGGCGCCGGCCCCATCAACGGCCCGGTCCAGGCCTCCGTGTTTGGGTGGGTCCCCGTGTTCCTGTGGTGCGTCATCGGCGGTATCTTCTTCGGCGGCCTGCAGGACTTCGGTTCCCTTTTCGCCTCCGTGCGCAACGAGGGCAAGTCTGTCGGTGAGATCATCAAGACCTCCATGGGCAAGCGCGCGCAGAAGCTGTTCATCATCTTCGCGCTGCTGGTGCTCATCATGGTCATCGCCTCCTTCGTGAACGTGGTGGCCGGCACCTTCGCCTCCACCGCCGCGGGCTTCACCACCGGCACCGTGACCGGCAACGAGACCACCGCCATGGTGTCCGTGCTGTTCATCATCCTGGCCATCATCTACGGCCTGCTGACCAACCGGGCCGGCCTGAAGACCCTGCCCGCCACCATCATCGGCATCATCGGCATCGTGGCGGCCATCGTCATCGGCCTGAACTGCGGCCTTGCCATGAGCCGCACCGCCTGGATCATCCTCATCGGCGTGTACATCGCCATCGCCTCCCTGATCCCTGTGTGGATCATGCTCCAGCCCCGTGACTACCTCAGCAGCTTCCTGCTGTACGCCATGATGGCCGTGGCCGTGGTGGGCATCTTCTTCTCCGCCTTCGGCTCCAACGTGGCCTCCTTCGAGCTGCCCGCCTTCACCGGCTGGTCCACCAGCCTCGGCGGCCTGTTCCCGGCCCTGTTCATCACCGTGGCCTGCGGCGCCTGCTCCGGTTTCCACTCCCTGATCTCCACCGGCACTTCCTCCAAGCAGCTGTCCAATGAGAAGGACGCCAAGGCCATCGGCTACGGCTCCATGCTCATCGAGTCCGCCCTGGGCGTGGTGTCCCTGATCGCCGTGGGCATGGTGTTCAACCGCTACACCGCCGGCGAGTTCGGCTCCCCCGCCGTGGCCTTCGCCACCGGCATCGCCTCCATGTTCAGCCTGGATACCGCGAGCCACGTCTACAACGTGGTCTACACCCTGCTGACCCTGGCCGTGTCCGTGTTCGCCCTGACCAGCCTGGACACCGGCACCCGTCTGAGCCGGTTCATGTTCTCCGAGCTGTTCCTGAAGGACGGCGAGGCCACCTGGAAGGACGCCACCGGCGCCCGGAAGTTCCTGGCCCATCCCCTGGTGGGCACCTCCTTCATGGTCGTGATCGGCTGCCTGCTGGGCGGCATGAGCCTGAGCGCTATCTGGGGCCTGTTCGGCGCCGCCAACCAGCTGCTGGCCGGTATCGCCCTGATGGCCGTGGCCGCCTGGCTGGGCAACGTGGGCAAGAACAACAAGATGTTCTTCATCCCCATGATCTTCATGCTGGTCGCCACCCTGACCTTCCTGGTCATGAAGATCAAGAGCCTGTTCGGGCTGGTCGCCGCCGGCACCGAGTGGGGCAACTGGTTCCAGCTGGTCATCGCCATCGCCATGGTCGTGCTGGCCGTGTTCCTCATCATCGAGGGCATCGGCACCTTCTCCAAGCAGTCCAAGCAGGCGAAGAAGGCCTAAGGCTTTACATCCCAAACAAAAAACAGGACCCATCCGGGTCCTGTTTTTTTGCGCGTTGTTAACTGCTGCACCCCTTGGCTCCCCCTAGGGGGGAGCTGGCTGCGGGCTTTGCCCGCAGACTGAAGGGGGAAAACCTGTACTAAGTCCAACTTCCAGCTTTCCCCCTACCGCCTCTCTACGTTCGGCACCTCCCCCCAAGGGGAGGCGAGGGGTCTGGTGGAAACTTCAAGCTACTGCCGCACCCCTCCGCCGCGCTAACGGGCCCCTACGCGGCACGCCTGTCGCGTGGGGAGAGGAGGCACACGGGAGCGGGCGGAGGCCGTCGCTTGCGGCGGCGGAGCTTAGCGGACGCTGTGCCGGCGAGGTCGCAACCGCAGGTTGACAAATTTTCAAGTCCGCTTTCTTGTCTGCAACGGGAAAAACGGGTATGCTGGGGGCAGACAGAATAGGAGGGAACGCCTTATGACCATGTCAGAAAAGATCATCGCGCTGCGCCGGCAGAACTGCTGGAGCCAGGAGGACCTGGCGGACCGGCTGGACGTGAGCCGCCAGTCCGTATCCAAGTGGGAGGGCGGTCAGGCCGCCCCCACCGTGGATAAGCTGCTGGAGCTGAGCCGCCTTTTCGGCGTCAGCACGGATTACCTTTTAAAGGACGAGCTGGAAAGCCCCGAGCCGGAGGCCAACGCCCTGACCGAGGGTCCGGTGCCGGAGCCTATGCGGCAGGTGTCACTGGAGGAGGCCCAGACCTTCGCGGAACTCAAGGAGGCGTCCGCCCGGCCCATGGCCCTGGGGGTGGCGCTGTGCATCCTCTCGCCGGTGTGCCTCATTTTGCTGGGCGGGCTGGCGGAGATCGGGCGGATGGACCACGCCCGGGCCGTGACGCTGGGACTGGTGGTCCTGTTCGCGTTCATCGTACCGGCGGTGGCTATCTTCGTCACCTGGGGCCTCCGGCTGGGGAAGTACGAGTATTTTGAAAAGGAGACCTTCGCCGCCGCCCCCGGCGTGGCGGAGCTGGCCCGGCAGCGGAGGGACGCCGCCGCCCGGCGGCACGCCCGGCAGCTGACAGTGGGCGTATGCCTGTGCGTGGCGGCGGCGGTGCCCCTGTTCGCGGCCATGGGGGCCGATGAGCTGGTGGTGCCTCTGTTTGTCCTGGGCGGCGTGGGGCTGCTGCTGGTGCTGGTGGCGGCGGGGGTGTATCTGATCCTCACGGCGTCCATCCCCTGGGGCGCCTACCAGATGCTGCTCCAGGAGGGGGACTACGCCCCGGAGCGAAAGGCCCCCTGGCGGCGGGCGGTGGCTGCCGTCTACTGGTGCGCGGTCACGGCGGGGTATCTTCTCTGGAGCTTTTTCACCAAGCGGTGGGCCGACACATGGGTGGTCTGGCCCGTGGCCGGGGTGCTGTACGGCGCCATAGACGCGGTGATGCGCCTTCGCCGGCGCACGCGATGATAATGAGTCAGGGCCCGGTGCTTGCACCGGGCCCTGCGTAATGCGGGGGACCGCTGGTTTGTTGCCGGGCCATTGGCCCCTTCTGACGAGGGGGCCAATGGTTTGGCGGAAGCTTTAAAGCTCCTGCCCAGCCCCTTGCCTCCCCCAAGGGGAGGCGAGAGGCCCGGCGTTTATCCGGTGGAAAAAACCGTCCATCTATGTTATAATCACTATAACTGTGTGCAAAGGAGTGGTCAGCCATGGCCGTCATCAATATCCTCCCGCCGCTGGTGGCGGATATGATCGCCGCCGGCGAGGTGGTGGAGCGCCCGGGCAGCGTGGTGAAGGAGCTTTTGGAAAACGCCGTGGACGCCGGGGCGAAAAACGTCACCGTGGAGCTGCGGGGCGGCGGCGCCACCTACATCCGGGTCACCGACGACGGCTGCGGCATGGCCCCGGACGACGCGGGCAACTGCTTTCTGCGCCACGCCACGTCCAAGCTCCGGGACGAGCGGGGCCTGGAGGCCATCGCCACCATGGGCTTCCGGGGCGAGGCGCTGGCGGCCATCTCCGCCGTGGGCCGGGTGGAACTGCTCACCCGCCGGGCGGAGGACGGCGAGGGCACCTATGTGTCTGTGGCCGGGGGCGACATCCAGGACATGCACGCCGCCGGGTGCCCCAAGGGCACCGTGTTCACGGTCCGTGACATCTTCTACAACACCCC
The DNA here is from genome assembly GCA_947624035.1 of uncultured Oscillospiraceae bacterium. Taxonomy (GTDB): domain Bacteria; phylum Bacillota; class Clostridia; order Oscillospirales; family Oscillospiraceae; genus CAJOIG01. The sequence continues at coordinate 9,308 of CANQIH010000023.1, forward strand.
CGCCCGGCTGAAATTCATGAAGTCCGACAGGGCGGAGGGCGCCTGGTGCGTGCAGCAGGCCCTGCGGGTGGCCCTGGGCCGGCCGGACATCTCCGTGCGGTGCATCAAAGACGGGAAAGAGGAGTTTTTCACCCCCGGCGACGGTCGGCCCGCGTCGGCCATGTACGCCCTGCTGGGCCGGGAGACGGCCCTGTCCATGCTGCCCCTGGAGGGCCAGGACGAGGGGGTGTCCGTCACCGGCTTCATCAGCGCGCCCGCCGGGTGCCGGGGCAGCCGGGCCATGCAGTTTTTCTTCGTCAACGGCCGGTCCATCCGGTCCCAGAGCCTCCAGGCCGCCCTGGAGCAGGCCTATAAAAACACCATGATGGTGGGCAGATTCCCCGCCTGCGTGGTCTACATCGCCGTGGACCCGGGGGCGGTGGACGTGAACGTCCACCCCACGAAAAACGAGGTGAAGTTCTCCCGGGAGAAGCGGGTGTTCGACGCGCTGCACTACGGCGCGGTCAGCGCCCTCCAGGGCCAGAAGGGCACGGTGGAGATGAACCTGTCCAGGGGCACGGAAAAGCTGCTGGAGCCCCGGGCGCCGGAAAAGAACGCCCCGGCGGAGCGGAAGCCGGAGCAGATGTCCATGGACCTGCACAGCCCGCCCGTCACCTACGGCCCCGGCGCCAGCGTCACCTATACGCCGCCCCGGCGCGCCTACCGGCCCGAGCCCGTCCCGGCCCGGGACCTGGACGCGCCGCCCCGGCCCAGGACCGTTCGGCCCGCCGCCCCGGCGGCGCCGGTGTCCTACCGGGACATGGCCGCCGCCCAGCGGAAGGCCCGGGAGCAGGCCGCCCCGGCCCAGGCGAAGGAGACGGCCCCGGCCCGGGAGCCCGTGCGGCTGGCGGGGGAGGTGCTGCGCACCTACATCATCGCCGAGCGTGGGGACGAGGTGCTGTTCATCGACAAGCACGCCGCCCACGAGCGGATGATCTTCGACAAGCTGAAGGCCCGGGGGCAGGAGCCCATGAGCCAGCAGTTGCTGACGCCCCAGACCTGGCGGCCCGACAGGGAGGCCATGGAGGCCCTGGAGGAAAACGGGGAGCTGCTGGCGTCCCTGGGCTTCGAGCTGGAGCCCTTCGGGGAGGACGACATCATTGTCCGGGCGGTGCCGGACACCCTGGACCCGGGCCAGACCACGGCGGCCCTGGAGGAGATATGCGAGAAGCTGAAAAAGGGCGGGAAGGACCTGGCGCGGGACACCGTGCTCCAGACCGTGGCCTGCAAGGCGGCCATCAAGGCCGGGTGGGACACGGACCCCAAGGAGCTGGCGGTGCTGGTGGAGAAGGTGGCCTCGGGCCAGATCAAGTACTGCCCCCACGGCCGCCCCGTGGCGGTGACGCTGACGAAAAAGGAGCTGGACCGGCAGTTCGGCCGCATCCAGTGAGGGCGCTATGAAGCTGGACGGAACACAGGCCCCCTATGATCTCGCGGTGATCACCGGCCCCACCGCCACGGGCAAGACCGCCCTGGGCGTGGCATTGGCCAAGCTCCTGGACGGGGAGGTGGTGAGCGCCGACTCCATGCAGATCTACCGGGGCATGGACGTGGGCACCGCCAAGCCCACGGCGGAGGAGATGGACGGGGTGCCCCACCACATGATCGACGCGGCGGACCCGGACGAGAACTTCTCCGCGGCGAAATACGCAGACATGGCCGCTGCCTGCGTGGACGACATCCGGGCCCGGGGCCGGTTCCCCATCGTGGTGGGGGGCACGGGGCTCTATATCGACGGCCTCATCCGGGGCACCGCCTACGCCGCCGCGCCCTCGGACCCGGCCCTGCGCCGGGATATCGAGGGGGAGTATGACCGCCTGGGGGGCGCGGCCTTCCGGGCGAAGCTGGCGGCCGTGGACCCGGACCGGGCGGCGATGCTCCACGAGCGGGACAAGAAGCGGCTGGTGCGGGCCTGGGAGGTGTACCAGCTCACGGGCCGGACCATCACCTGGCACGACGAGCAGACCCGGCTGCAAAAGCCCCGGTACGCCGCCTACACCGTGGCGCTGGATTTCGTGCGGCGGCAGGACCTCTATGACCGCATCGACCGGCGGGCCCGGGCCATGTTCGACCGGGGGCTGGTGGAGGAGGTGCGCCGCCTGCTGGCCGGGGGCCTGAGCCCCGGCAGCACCGCCATGCAGGCCATCGGCTACAAAGAGGTGGCCGCCTATCTCGCCGGGGACTGCGGCCTGGACGAGGCCATAGACCAGGTATGCCGGGCCTCCCGCCGGTATGCCAAGCGCCAGCTGACCTGGCTCCGCAGCCGCCCGGACGTGCACTGGCTGCGGTGGGAAAAAACGCCGGATATGGAAGCGGCGCGACCGCTTTCGACGGCAATCACCGGCATCGCGCCGTAAAATAGGACCGTACATCGAATTTGTACAAATTTACTATTTTGCGGGGCGGCAGACTGTGATATTATATAATGTAAATATTCTGCTCCGCCGTCCGGAAGGGATGGACAAGATGCAGAAACAAAATCTTCAGGACAGCTTTTTGAACCAGGCGCGCCGGGAGCGGCTGACGGTGACCGTGTTCCTCATGAACGGCTTTCAGATGCGCGGCGTGATCCGGGGCTTCGACCCGTTCGTGGTGATCGTGGAGACCGACGGCAGGCAGCAGATGATCTACAAGCACGCCATCTCCACGGTGGTCCCGGCCCGGACCCTGACATTGACGGAGGAACCAGTCTGACTTGAAAAAGACCGACACCCTCATGCGGGTCATCTCGCTGATCGTATTTCTGGCCATGGCGGCCTATCTGGGGTTCTACATCGTCCGCCGGATATCGGACCCGGTGCAGACGGCGTTGACCGTGACCGCCACCATGTCGGACGCCGCGCCCATGAGCGGCCTTGTGATCCGCGACGAGCTCATCATCCGCAGCGACCAGCAGTACATAGACGTCTCGGCCAAGGACGGCGCCAAGGTGGCTGCCGACGAGGCCGTGGCCACCGTATACGGCTCCGAGGAGGCGCTGGAGCGGGCCAACCGGCTCCACACCCTCTCCCAGGAGATCCAGGAGGTGACCGCCTCCCTGTCCCGGGCCGGGAACATCCAGGTGTCCGGCGACCGGGAGCAGACCATCTACACCGCCATCAGCGGCATCTCCGCCGCGCTGCGGGGCGGCAGCCTCACGGACGTGGACGCCCAGAGCAGCGCCCTGGCCAGTATCCTGTTCCGCACCGAGACCGGCGAGACCGCCACGGAGGAGTACCTGCAGCAGCTCCAGGACGAGTTCGACCAGCTGCGCCAGACCAGCGCCGGGGACATCCAGCAGATCACCGTGGGCCAGAACGGCACCTTCTCCACGGTGGTGGACGGCTACGAGGGCGTGGACCCGGAGTACGCCGGCCAGCTCACCCCCACGGAGCTGCGGGAGCTCATCGCCGCGGACCGGGTGGTGGACACCAGCTCCATCGGCAAGCTCATCACCTCCTTCAACTGGTACTACGCCGCCATCGTCCCCCGGGAGGTCGCCCGTGACCTGGTGGCCGGGATGCACGTGAAGCTGTCCTTCGGCCGCTACTATGACGGCCAGCTGGACGCCGACGTGGAGCTGCTGGGCCGGGCCGAGGACGACGAGCAGGTGGTGGTCTTCCGCATGGAGAAGGGCATGGCGGACATGCTGGCCGTGCGGGCGGTGTCGGCGGACATGGTATACGAGGAATTCACCGGCCTGCGGGTGCCCCTGCGGGGGCTGTACCGCTACTACGCCGGATACATGGGCGCCGCGGACGGCGAGAGCCTCACCGAGGGACAGGCCGTGACCCTCTCCCTGGGCGGGCAGGACATCGCCGCCCGGGTGTCGGAGGTGGGCTCCGCCTCGGCGGTGGGCGACCTGCCCGCGGGCGTGGAATCCGGCAGCGCCGCGGACCTGCGGCCCCGGCGGCGGCTGGTGGTGTTCTGCTGGCCCTGGTCGGCGGACGAGGGCCCGGCGGACGCCTCCTCCGGCGGCGGCACGGTCACCGTGCCGGGCCGGGAGGCCGCGCCCATGAACGTGACCAACTACTACGACTACGCCACGGTCATCTCCGGGCGGGAGGAGCTGGACGACAGCGACCCGGACAAGTGGGACATCCCCGACCGGATGTGCGTGTTCACCATGACGGGCATGCAGGCGGAGCGAAAGCTCGTGAGCCTCATATACGCCGGAGACGAGTACTGCCTTCTGTCCTCCACGGGCACCGACGCCCTGCGGGAGGGCAACGAGGTCATCGTCCGGGCGAAAGACCTATATAACGGCAAGGTGTTCTCATGAATACGGAACTGACCATCGAGCAGCGCATCGCGCTGGTGCGGGAGAATATAGAGAAGGCCGCGGACGGCCGGGCCGTGACCCTGGTGGGCGTGGCCAAGACCAAGCCTGCGGAGCTGGTGGCCCGGGGCATCCGGGCGGGCCTTGACGTGATCGGCGAGAACTACGTCCAGGAGTTCCGGGAGAAGTCCGCCGCCGGCGCCTACGAGGGCGCGAAGGTGCACATCATCGGGCACCTCCAGCAGAACAAGGTCAAGTACGTGGCCGGGAAGGTGGACATGATCCAGTCCGTGGACTCGGAGGCCCTTCTGGAGGCCATCGCCAAGCGGGCGGCGGCCCTGGGCGCGGTCCAGGACGTGCTCATCGAGGTGAACATCGGCGCTGAGCCGGGCAAGTCCGGCGTGGCCCCGGCGGGACTGGAGAAGCTCCTGGAGCGGGCCTCCGTCCTGGCGGGGATACGGGTGCGGGGGCTCATGGCCATCCCCCCGGCAGAAAATACCAGAGCATATTTTGAGCCGGTATACCACCTTTTTGTTGACATTAACGCAAAAAAATACGATAATGTCTCTATGGACTTTTTGTCTATGGGTATGTCGGACGATTATGTGGACGCGATAAAAGCGGGCGCAAATATGGTCCGGGTGGGTTCTTTTATATTCGGACCGAGAGATCATATGTGAGCAGGAGGCGCGATATGGGTTTTCTTGACGAACTGAAAAAGCTGACCAAGCCCTATGAGGAAGAGGACGACTACTTTGGCGGCGAGACGCCCGCCGAGGAGGACGAGCCTGCCATCGTGGCTTCGGGCCGGAAGGAAAAGAGCGAACGGCGCAACCCCTTTGATGATTTCGGCGCCGAGCCGTCCTCCGGCGGCAGCTCCGCCACCCTCGACATGAATGAGCGGGCCGTGCCGAAGAAGGACAATAAAGTGGTGAACATCCACACCACCACCGCCGTGCAGGTGGTGCTGTCCAAGCCCGAGCGGTTCGAGCAGGCGGCAGAGATCGCGGATCATCTGCGGGAGAAGCGCACGGTCGTGATGAACCTGGAGACCACCAACAAGGATGTGGCCCGCCGCCTGGTGGACTTTTTGTCCGGTGTGGCCTACGCCAACGACGGCAAGATCAAGAAGGTGGCCATCAATACATACATCATCACGCCCTTCAACGTGGATATCATGGGAGACCTGATCGACGAGCTGGAGAACAACGGGGTATACATCTGACGCCCTGCGCCCCATTTTATATTGAGAAAGGATAGGGTTCGAGCATGCTGACAGTACAGGATATTCAGGAGAAGACCTTTGAGCGGGCCGGCAAGGGATATAATATGGGCCAGGTGGACGAGTTTCTGGACGAGCTGGCGGCCGATTTTTCCGCCCTCAACAAGGAGAACGCCGCCCTGAAGGGCAAGCTGAAAGTGCTGGTGCAGAAGGTGGAGGAGTACCGCGAGACCGAGGATTCCATGCGGCTGGCCCTCCTGTCCGCCCAGAAGATGAGCGCCCAGATCGAGGCCGAGGCCCGGGAGAAGGCCGACGCCATGGTGGCCGAGGCCCAGGACCACGCCGACAGCATCACCAGAGCCGCCACCGACGGCATCGCCAACGAGGAGGCCAAGCTGGAGGAGGCCAAGAAGGCCACCAACCGTTTCTTCGACCATATGCGCGCGGTCTGCCAGAAGCAGATCGAGTTTTACGATAAGCTCAGCCAGATGCGTCTGGTGGGCGACGACCCCACCGCCCCCGCCGAGCCCAAGCCGGCGGAGGAGGCCCCCGCGGAGGAGGAGCCCGCCGAGCCCGAGAAGAGCCCCCGGGAGATCGCCGTGGAGGAGACGGTGCGCAGCATCGAGGCCTCCGCCAACGAGGCGGCCCTGGACGAGCCCGATGAGGCGCTGGCGGTGGACACCGACGTCCCCGAGGAGGAAGAGGAGCCCACCCGGCTGTTCCCCTCCGGCTCGCCTCAGAAGAAGAAGCGCAGCTTCGACGATTTCCGCTTTGACGACGACATCTGATCCCACTGCAATCATTTTAGGGCGGAGTGAAGGCTCCGCCCTTCCCCACTATTTTATGAGTTTTGGAGAGAACGAAAATGCCCACCGACTTCAACGCGACCGTCAACCTTCCGAAAACTGACTTCCCCATGCGGGCGGGGCTCCCCAAGCGGGAACCGGACATGCTCAAGAGCTGGGAGGACATGGACCTCTACCATGAGATGCTGAAAAAGAACGAGGGCCGGCCTCTGTTCATCCTGCACGACGGCCCCCCCTTCTCCAACGGCAGCCTCCACATGGGCACGGCCCTCAACAAGTGCCTGAAGGACTTCATCAACCGCTACAAGTCCATGACCGGGTTCCAGGTCCCCTATACGCCGGGCTGGGACAACCACGGCATGCCCATCGAGTCGGCCATCATCAAGGAGCAGAAGCTCAACCACAAGGCCATGAGCGTGTCGGAGTTCCGCACCGCCTGCCACGACTACGCCGCCCACTACCTGGACGTGCAGCGCCAGGGCTTCAAGCGCCTGGGCGTGCTGGGCGACTGGGACAAGCCCTACCGGACCATGGACCCCAAGTTCGAGGCCCAGGAGGTCAAGGTCTTCGGCCGCATGTACGAGAAGGGCTATATCTACAAGGGCAAAAAGCCCGTGTACTGGTGCCCCAAGGACGAGACGGCCCTGGCCGAGGCGGAGATCGAGTACTCCGAGGACGAGTGCCAGTCCATCTACGTGAAGTTCAAGGTGGTGGACGACCACGGCAAGCTGGGGCAGTACTGTGATCTCAATGAGCTCTACTTCGTCATCTGGACCACCACCACCTGGACCATCCCCGGCAACCAGGCCATCTGCCTGAACGCGGACCTGGACTATGTGCTGGCCAAGCAGCCCAACGGCGAGGTGTATATCATCGCCCGTGACCTGGCGGAGAACCTCCGCAGGGTCATGGACCTGGACAGCTTCGAGATCCTGGCGGAGATGAAGGGCGCGGAGTTCGAGCTCATGACCGCCAAGCACCCCCTCTTCGACCGGGAGAGCGTCGTCATCTTGGGCGACCACGTCACCCTGGACGCCGGCACCGGCTGCGTGCACACCGCGCCCGGCCACGGCCAGGAGGACTATGAGGTCTGCCGCAAGTACGACCAGTCCGGCAAGACCAACATCGGCATCCTGGTGCCCGTGGACGACCGGGGCCGGATGAACGAGCTGGCCGGGCCCTACGAGGGCCTCACCACCGACGAGGCCAACCAGAAGATCTTCGCGGACCTTCTCTATTGCGGCGCCCTGGCCGCCAGCGAGACCATCACCCACCAGTACGCCCACTGCTGGCGCTGCCACAGCCCCATCCTCTACCGGGCCACCGACCAGTGGTTCTGCTCCGTGGACGCCTTCAAGGAGGACGCGGTGCGGGCCGCCCGCAAGGTGCAGTGGAACCCGGAGTGGGG
>CANQIH010000024.1 GCA_947624035.1 uncultured Oscillospiraceae bacterium
CGACCTGCTGACAGCCCATGGCATCATGACGCGAGGTCTGGTAGAGGGATCCGGCATGTTCCGCTCCCGGCCGGTGGGCGTGGTGGACCAGGCCGGGCGGGTGGTGCACTTTGGCACGCTGCCGCAATTTGTGCCGGATCTGGTGCAGGAGCTGCTGGACTGGACCAAGGCCAGCGACATCCATATTCTGATAAAAAGCTGCGTGTTCCATTATGAGTTGGAGCTCATCCACCCCTTTGCAGACGGGAATGGCCGCGTTGGACGGCTGTGGCACACGCTGCTGCTGTCCAGGTGGGACCCGGCCTTTGCTTGGCTCCCTGTGGAGTCCATCATCCATGAAAACCAACAGGGCTATTATGATGCCATCAACGCATCCAACGACGCAGGCGAGTCCACGGCCTTCATTGAGTTCATGCTGTCAGTTATCAAGGCATCGCTCATGGAAGTGACCGGCGTGAGCGATGGCATGAGCGATGGAACTGCGGGGAAGGCCGCAGCCCGCCGGCGGCAGATCGAGGAGTATCTGCGGACGCACGACCATATCGGAAATGGGGATGTGCGAGCGCTGTGCGGCGTCTCTCCTGCCACGGCCAACCGCATCCTGGCGGCGCTGGTGTCGGAGGGAGTACTGGTCAAGTGCCGTGTGTCCGGCCATTGGGCGTACAGAAGGAGCGAGTGAGCGGTGGAGGAGATCATACGAAGATATTTTCTCGCGTGGATACAGGCGGACATGGAAACGGTGCGGAACACCTTTTCCGAGGATGCGGTGTACAGCGAGTGCTACGGCCCGGAGTATCACGGCCTGGTCCAGATCCTGCGCTGGTTCAGGGATTGGAACGACAGGGGGCGCGTCCTGGAGTGGACGGTCAAGCGCGTGATCGAAAACGGGCGGACCGCCGTGGCGGAGTGGTATTTCAGATGCGAGTATGACGGCGTGACCGATGCGTTTGACGGTGTGACCATAGCGGATTTTGACGGGGACATGAAGATCACGAGGCTGTGTGAGTTCCAGTCCAAGGCGGAGCACTGCTATCCCTACGGGGCCTGACCCGGCAAGGAAGGCACAGCGGAGGAGAACGATGACACTGGAACGGATGGACGCTTTTTTCGCGGCCAGGCTGGACGGATATGACGAGCATATGCTGTCGGAGATAGGCGGCGCGGGGGAGTTTTATCCCTACACGGCGTCGCTGCTGCCGGCGGCGGACGGTGCCAGGGTGCTGGACCTGGGCTGCGGGACCGGGCTGGAACTGGAGGCATACTTCCGCATGAACGGCGGCGCGGCTGTGGTGGGCATCGATCTGGCCGGGGACATGCTGCGGGAACTGGAGCGGAAGTTCCCGGACAAGAAGATCGAACTGATCAACGCCTCTTACTTCGACGTGCCGCTGGGGCAAGGCCGCTATGACGCCGCCGTGTCGGTGGAGTCGCTGCACCACTTTGCCGCCGGGCGGAAGCTGGACCTGTACAGAAAGCTGTACGGGGCGCTGACGGACAGGGGCTATTTCGTCCTGACGGATTATTTCGCGGAGTCGGAGGAGGCGGAGCGGTTTTACTTTGCCGAGCTGGAGCGGATGAAGAGGGAACAGGGGCTTGAGCCCGGCGCGTTTTACCACTACGACACGCCCCTGACGGCGGAGCACGAGATGGATGTTTTGCGGCAGGCGGGCTTTTCGGATGTACAGCTCATGAGACGGTGGGACAACACCTGCACCGTCCTGGCAAAGAAACAGCGCCCGCGGGGCGTCTGTAGTTAGCGGAGGCGTGGCCACCATGAAAGATCAGTATTTCGGTGATATCGGCGACTACGGGAAATACGGGCTGCTCCGGTCCCTGGCGGAGCATGGCGTCTCCATCTCCGTCAACTGGTACCTGACCCCGGACGACGGCAGCGCGGACGGCAAGTTCGTCAGGTATCTCTCCGATGAGAAGTACCGCAGGTATTGCCCGGCGCTGTATGACGCGCTGAAGGAATGTGTCATTGACAGAGGCCGCCGGGACGTTTCCGTCATGAGCGAGGCCGGGCTGATACCAGGCGCCAAGTTCTTTACAGAGCCCATGCCGGTCATAGATGGCGCGCCTCCAGCCGAGCGGAACCGCCGCCGGAAGGAGTGGCACGAAAGAGCCCTTGCCTTTTGCGCCGGGTCGGAGCTTGTGTTTCTGGACCCGGACAACGGGATACGGCCCGAGGGGCAGCGGCCTTTGCAGCAGAGCGAAAAGTACGCCTTTCTGGAGGAGGCGGCGGACTACTGGAACGCCGGGCAGAATGTGGTGTACTATTGCCACAAGGGGCGGCGGACTGCCCCGCAGTGGGAGGCGTACAAGAGCGCGCTGAGCGCGCTGATCCCGGCTTCGGAGCCGGCGGGCCTGACCTTCCACCGGGGTACCCAGCGAAGCTATATCTTCTCCCTGCACGATGAGGCAGCAGAGGGGATAAAACGGCTGCTGGATGAGTTCTTATCGTCCGAATGGGGCGGCAGCGGGATGTTCACATATGAGCCCGTCTGACGGGCGGACAACGGGCAAGGGCGCGTCGTGAGCAGGAGATAAGCGCCAAGGAGCGCCCCGGCGGGCTGGAGGGATCTTTGCAAATGTCGCCTCCCGCGCGACCAGGCCGGCCGGCATAGGTGGTATCGTATGCCCATGGAGGTGATAGTATGTACGGAGCGATCATCGGCGATATCGCCGGCTCTAAGTACGAGTTCAACAGCATCAAAACGAAGGACTTTCCCTTTATCGCCCGCGGCTGCGAGTTTACGGACGACACGGTCATGACGGTGGCCGTGGCCCGGGCGCTTCTCATGTGCCTGGAGGATGGGAGGGCCTTCAAGCCGGAGCTGGTGCGGCAGATGCAGACTCTGGGAAGACGGTATCCCAACGCCGGTTATGGCGGCCGGTTCCTGTGCTGGCTGTACAGGAAGCACCCGGAACCCTACCACAGCTATGGGAACGGCTCCGCCATGCGGGTGTCACCATGCGGCCTGATGGCTGTGACGCTGGAGGAGGCCACCGGCCTGGCCCGTGCCTCCGCTGAGGTCACCCATGACCACCCGGCGGGGATCGCGGGCGCGGAGGCCGCCGCCGCGGCGGTGTTTCTGGCCAAGACGGGAGAGAGCAAGGAGAGGATACGTGACTACATCCGCGCCCACTATTATCCCCTGGACCGGACCCTGGACGACATTCGGCCAAAATATAGGTTCGACGTGACATGCCAGGGGTCGGTGCCCCAGTCCATCCAGGCGTTTTTGGAGGCGGACAGCTACGAGGACACCGTCAGAAACGCCATCTCTCTGGGCGGCGACAGCGATACGCAGGCGGCCATCGCCGGGGCCATCGCCTGGTCCTATTACCGCCTGGGACGGGGCCGGTCCGGCGTGGAGACGGGAAAAAAGCCCGAGCGCCGCTGGCCGGAGACCTGCGACGGACTGATCCGGGACTATGGGATCGACGGTATGCTCCCCGGGGATTTCGTGGAGACCATCGAGCGGTTCGACGTGGCATGGACCCAGCGGGCAGGGACCTTCGCGCAGACCGGCTCCTGCACTCCGGTCACGCTGGAGTGAGGCGGGCGGACTGACGGCTTGAGGAGAAAACTATGGCATTTGACTTTAAGAAGGAATACAAGGAGTTCTACATGCCCGGGAGCCGGCCGGAGATCGTGGACGTGCCAAAGGCGAACTATATCGCCGTGCGGGGCCGGGGCGACCCCAACCAGGAGGGCGGGGCGTACCAGCAGGCCATCGGCGTTCTGTACGCCGTGGCCTATACCCTGAAGATGAGCTATAAGACAGACCATAGGATCGAGGGGTTCTATGAGTATGTGGTGCCGCCGCTGGAGGGCTTCTGGTGGCAGGACGGCGCGGAGGGCATCGACTACACGGACAAATCCGCCTTCAGCTGGATATCCGTCATCCGCCTGCCGGATTTCATCACGAAGAAAGACTTCGATTGGGCGGTGGAGACCGCGGCGAAAAAGAAGAAGATGGACTGCTCGTCCGCGGAGTTTTTGACCATCCAGGAGGGACTGTGCGTCCAGATCATGCACCGGGGCTCCTTTGACGATGAGCCCGCCACGGTGGCGCTGATGGACGCCTATCTGGAGAAAAACGGGTACGTGAACGACATGGGCGAACACCGGCTGCACCATGAGATCTACATGTCCGACGCCCGGAGGGTCCCGCCGGAGAAGTGGCGGACCGTCATCCGGCACCCCATCAGGAGGGCGTGAACGCGGCTGGTTGTGCATTACAAAAAGTAACGGGAAGGGCGGCAGATATGTTGGAGTTTCGTATCGACCAGAGCTTTGCCGGGGCGGGGGTGCCCCTGGGCGTGACGGAGGCGGTATTTCCCGACCCGTCCCGGTGGGATAGGTTGGCCTTCGACGAGTTGAAGGAGCGGGAGCTGGCGGCGCTGCGCCGGGAGATGGACGGCTACGATAGGAAGGCGGTCTTTGGGGAGAGCCCCTATAACCGCTATTTCAAGAAGTACAAGAAGACCTACCCGGTGCTCCAGCAGCTGGAATCCTGGCTGCTGAAGGGCCGTCCCTTCCCAAGCGGCAACCCGGTCAACGAGGCCGCCTTTCTCGCGGAGCTGCGCACCCGGGCCCTGCTGGGGGTCCATGACGCCGCCTGTATCCAGGGGCCCGTGGAGCTGTTCCGGCCCGCGGAAAAGCTGCCCTTCCCAGGCATCCGGGGCGTGGAGGCCCACTGCTACCCCGGCGACGTCACCGGCCGGGACGGGGCGGGCATCATCCTCAGCCTGATCGCCGGGCCCGACAGGCGGACATGCGTCCGGCCGGACAGCACAAACGCGGTGTATCTTGTCTTTGGCGTCCCCGGCGTCAGTCCGGCGGATATCGCCGCTGTCCAGGAGCGGCTCACTGTCTATGCCCATACGCTGGCGCCGGACGCGGAGATATCGTCCCGGGTGCTGTGAGCGGCCGGGCAGATGTGAAAGGGGAGCGTGACACCATGGAGAAACAGCAGTGGAAGTATCTCTTCCAGGTCCCGGAGAACAAGCGCGTCCGGGTGATCGTGCACACCGACTGCAAAAACGAGGCCGACGACCAATTCGCGCTGGCCCACCATCTGATGACGCCATCTTTTGATGTGCGGGGCGTCGTCGCGGGACACTTTGACGGGGCGAGCTATGGATACGGCCCGGGCAACACGGAAAAGGCCAGCTACGATGAGATATTGAAGGTCATGGACCTGATGGGCCTGTCCGGCCAATACCCAGTCCTCCACGGCGCCCCCGGCGCCATGCCGGACCCCGCCGCTCCCATTCCATCCGAAGGGGCGGAGTTCATCATCCGGGAGGCCATGCGGGAGGACGAGCGGCCTCTCTATATCGCCTGCCAGGGCGCCATCACGGACGTGGCGTCCGCGCTGCTGCTCCGGCCGGAGATAGCGGAGCGGATGACCGTGATATGGGCCGGCGGCGGCGACTATCCCAAGGGCGGCTTTGAGTTCAACCTCTCCATGGACATAGCCGCGGCAAATGCGGTTTTCTCCTCCCAGGTCCCGGTGTGGCAGGTGACCATGGGGCTTTATAAGCAGTTCGCGGTCTCCCTGGCGGAGCTGCAGAGCAGGGTCTGCCCCTGCGGCGCCATCGGGAAGTACCTGTTTGAAAATCTGCTCGCTGTCAATGAGAAGATGTCGAGGCTGGGGATGCCGTGGCCCCACGGAGAGCTCTGGGGGCTGGGCGATCAGGGCACCTTGGCGGTGCTGATGGAGGAGCGGGAGCGGGTCAGCTATGACATGATCCAGGCCCCCACGGTCCTTCCCGATATGATATACAGCTTTGACGGCCATAACCGTCCCATCCGCGTATATCGGACCGTGGACAGCAGGCTGGTGATCGAGGACTTCTTTGCCAAGCTGGCCATCAATTTCGGCAGCTGAACGATACGGGGCCGCAATAATAGGCGGGACCGGCAGATCATTTTGACGTGAAAAGGAGGGGCACCATGGATGTTTTTGAGGCGATGCGGGCGCGGCACAGCGTACGGCAGTATCTGGACAGGCCCATCCCGGCGGATGTGCTGGCGAAGCTCCGGGCGGAGGCGGAGGCCTGCAGCCGGGAGGGGCATCTGCACATCCAGCTGGTGACGGACGAACCACAGGCCTTCGACTGCGCCATGGCCAAGTACGGCAGCTTTTCCGGCGTGAGCGATTATATCGTGCTGGTGGGGCCGGATAAGGACGGCCTGGAGGAGCGGGCCGGGTACTACGGCGAGCTGCTGGTGCTGCTTGCCCAGATGCTGGGGCTGAACACCTGCTGGGTGGGGTTGACGTTTTCCAAGAAAAAGGCCCGCATCGAGATCGGGCCGGGGGAGAAGCTGGTGCTGGTGATCTCCCTGGGCTACGGGGCCGGCCAGGGCACGGCACACAAGGGCAAGCCCATGGAGAAGCTCTGCCGGACGGACGGCGATATGCCGGACTGGTTCCGCCGGGGCATGGAGTATGCCATGCTGGCGCCCACGGCCGTCAACCAGCAGAAATTCCGCTTCACCCTGGAGCCGGACGGCAGGGTCCGGGCCGAGGCCATGAAGGGGCCATTCTCCAAGGTGGACCTGGGCATCGCGAAGTACCACTTTGAGCTGGGCGCCGGGCCGGAGAACTTCACCTGGGCAGAATAGATCGGTATCCACATCCAGAAGTCCGTTTTTCTGGACAGCAGTTCGGCTATGCTGTCGGAAAACGGACTTTTGCATAGGAGGTACGATCATGGACAGTGCTGTGATGAGCGTGCGCGCCGTGCCGCGGCGCGAGAGGACCAGTGGTGCGGACCGGGCGGTGCAGGCCTGCCTGGAGGACATCCGCCGGGACCTGCTGCGGCGGGTGGAGCTGGGCGAGTTCACCGTCATCGGCGGCCAGCGGTGCGTGGAGGGCGTGGGCGAGCTGCCCTGCGGCTGCTGCCGCGTGGCCGGGGGCCGGTTCGAGATCGACCCGGCCCGGCAGGAGGAGGCGGTGCGGCTGTTTGCCCGCCTGCAGGCCCGGGCGGCCCGGGAGGGCGTCGCGGTGACGCGGTTCGTGGCCCTGGGCGGGGACGCGGTGTGCAGCATCCCCGCCGCGGCGTCCCAGCCGGGATGCTGGCGGCTGGGCGTGCAGTACCAGGTGGTGGTGGACTGACCGGCGGATTCCCTTTCTGAGGATCGTGTGCTATACTGACCGGGAGGGGAGGCGAGTTGATGGACCGGCTGATATTCCACGTGGATGTGAACAGCGCGTTTTTGTCCTGGGAGGCGGCCCGGCGGGTGAGCCGGGGCGAGGAGGACCTGCGGCTCATCCCCTCCGCCATCGGCGGGGACCCGGTGAAGCGCACCGGCGTCATCCTGGCAAAGTCCATCCCCGCCAAGGCCTTTGGCGTCAGGACCGGGGAGCCGGTGGCCCAGGCCCTGCGCAAGTGCCCGGACCTGGTGCTGGCCCCGCCGGATTTCCGGCTCTATGAGAGGAACTCAAAGGCCTTCATGGACATCTGCCGGGCCTATGCCCCCGCGGTGGAGAAGTTCTCCATCGACGAGTGCTTTCTGGACATGACCGGCACGGGGCGCATGTACCCCGATCCGGTGGCCGCGGCACACAGGCTGAAGGACGAGATACGGGACACGCTGGGATTTACCGTGAACGTGGGGGTGGCGGAGAACAAGGTACTGGCCAAGATGGCCAGTGACTTTGAAAAGCCGGACGAGGTCCACACCCTGTTCCGAGAAGAACTGCCGGAGAAGTTCTGGCCACTGCCGGTGGGGGACCTGTTTCTGGTGGGCCACGCCACCCGGGAGAAGCTGGAGCGGGCCTATATCATGACCATCGGTGACCTGGCCCGGGCGGACCTGGGGAGCGTCCAGGCCCTGGTGGGGAAGAAGCTGGGCTGGGTGCTGCACGACTACGCCAACGGCGTCGACGACTCCCCGGTGCTGACGGAGCCGGAGGAGTTGAAGGGCTACGGGAATTCCACCACCCTGGAGGAGGACGTGACCACGGCGGAGGCGGCCCACGGGATCCTGCTGGCCCTGTCCGACAGCGTGGCGGCCCGGATGCGGGCGGACGGGGCCAAGGCGGCCTGTGTGGCGGTGACCATCCGGGGCAATGACTTCCGGGACCGGTCCCACCAGATGACGCTGCCGGACCCCACGGACGCCACCGGGGAGATATACGACATCGCCAAGCGGCTTTTCGCCGAGCTGTGGGACGGGAGGACGCCCCTGCGGCTGCTGGGGGTGACGCTCACGGACCTGACCCGGGACGGGGAGGGGCAGATGTCCCTCTTTGACGACGGGAAGCGGGAGCGGGCCCGGAAGCTGGACCGGGCCATGGACGCCATCCGGGAGAGGTTCGGCGCGGACACCATCGTCCGGGCCGGGGCCATGGGCCGGAACGTGGGCCGCAAGCACAAGGCCCAGTTGGACCGGCGGACGGAGGAAAACGGCAAGCCGGATAAAAAAGAGGGCTGACGGCCGCTGGAAAAATCAAGCGAAAAATGATATGATCGTGGGGAGATGGCGACTGCCGTCTCCCCACAAAACATAGGAGGTGCTGCCCAATGACAGTGCTGGAGATCATAGAAAAGCTGAAGGCCTTCCACCCGCCGGTGGACGAGGCGCACACCTGCGATGTGGTCAAATGGGGCGACCCGGACAAGGAGTGTACGGGCATCGTCACCTGCTGCTTCCCCTCTGTGGAGGTCATCCGCCGGGCGGCGGCGCTGGGGGCCAATCTCATCATCGCCCACGAGCCCCTGTTCTGGACCCATGAGGACGCCACGGACTGGCTGGGGGAAAGCCGGGTCTTTGCCGAAAAGACGAAACTGCTGGACGGGGCGGGCATCGTGGTGTGGCGGGACCATGACCACATCCACGGCGGTCCGCCGAGAAACGACCCCGACCACATGGACGGGATATATTACGGCATCATGCAGGAGCTGGGCTGGGCGGACTACAGGCTGGCATATCCCAACAAGCCGCTGCTGTTCCGGCTGCCGGAGACGGACGGGGAGGCCCTGGGCCGGGAGCTCATGGAAAAGCTGGGCCTGCGGGGCCTGCGCATCGTGGGCGACAGGCACGCCCGGGTGTCCAAGGTCTTTTTCTGCGAACACCTCATGGGCCATGACCCCCAGGAGCGGGAGAAGATCCTGCGCACGGAGCTGGAGGATGTGGACGCGCTCATCCCCCTGGAGACCATAGACTGGTCCCTGGCGGCCTTCGTGCGGGACTGCTGCGCCCTGGGCCGGCCGAAGGTGATGTACAACGTGGGCCACTTCAATTTTGAGGAGCTGGGCATGAAGCACATGGCCCGGTGGCTGCCCCGGGTCACCGGCGGGGATGTGCCAGTCGCCTATGTGCCCAGCGGGGACAGCTTTGACTTCATCATGTGAGGGAAAGGATGAGGCTACAGGATTTTTCCTGTGAATGGCCGGTCTTTTCCTGTTAGACTTTTCATCCTGCCCAAGGTAAAATTTGATAGGCTGACGGGCCGTGTGCCTGTCAGGCAGGCCGAGAACAGCAGGGAGGTCGAACGATGGATAAAAAAGAGTTTTACGCCGGCGCGGGCAGAGCGGCTATAGCGCTGCCGGAGCAGTCCGGCGGAGCCGCCGTCATGTGCGCCCGGGCGGTCATCATGAAAAACGGGGACAGCGTGTGCCTGGTCACCGTGGAGGCCGGTGTGCCCCGGGACAGCATCGGCGCCCTCCGGGAGGCGGTATGCCGTCAGACGGGCGTCGAGGCCGGGCACGTATGGATACTGGCGGCCGGCGGCTGTTCCGGGCAGCCTGATCCTGACGCCGTTCGGACGGCCGTATGCGCCGCGGCGGCGCAGGCGGCCGGGGACGTGCGGCGTGCGTATCTGTCCATTGGTCAGGCGGGCGGAGACACATATCCCGGTCTGACCGTGTTCAGCATCAAAGACGGGGACGGACAGCCCGTGGCGCTGCTGTGCCACGGCGCTCTGAACGATACGCCGCCCGCCTGCGTGGAGGAGCGCTTTGGCGGCACGGCGCTGTTCCTGCAGGGGCCGGGCGAGGGCATGGAGCGGCTGGGCGAAGCGATACTGCGTGCGGCCGGTGCAGCCGAGGCCGTGGAGAACCCGGGCATAGCCGTGTATGAGAGGACCGTGACACTGCCAGGGCTTGAGAAGCCCCTTCCCATATCCGTCCTGCGGATCGGCCGGACCGGCCTATTTGGCATCCCGGCCAGGCTGGACCCGGAGACCGCCGCGCGGCTCCATGAGGACACCATGTTCCTGGGTACGCTGACGGTGCAGGCTGTCAACGGCGACGGGGGATATATCTCCCGTGATGGGGCAGACAGCCCCGCAGACCTGCTGGAGGCGGAGGCCGCGGCCTTCCTGCGGTGGGTCCAGGACGACATGCACCGCATGGACCCGGCCGTTATGGCGCGGTATCCCCACCGGCGCATGGACGTCCCCTATGGGGACGAGGACCCCAGCCAGAAGCTGGACATCTGGTACCCCAATGATCGGGACGGCCGGCCGCTGCCCGTGGTCCTCATGCTCCACGGCGGGGCTTTTCAGCACGGGGACAAGTTCGAGGACGCCACCGAGCCCATGCTCCGGGGCCTGGAGCGGGGCTACGCTGTGGTGAGTGCCAACTACCGCCTGGCGCCACAGTTCACCTATCCCACGCCCATCCTGGACGGCAAGAAGGCGCTGCACTATCTGCGCGCCAACGCCGGGGACCTGGGCCTGGACCCGGCGCGTATCGCGCTGTGGGGCTTTTCCTCCGGCGCCTGGCTGGTGTCCATGGTGGCCCTGACGGCCGGGGACCCGGCTTTTGGCGTTGGCAGCGAGTACTCAGAGGCGGTGCAGGCGGTCATCGACTGGTGCGGTCCCTGCGGGGACTTCACCAATATGGACCCCGCCATCACCGCCACGGGCATCGGCCGGGCGGACCACAGCGAGGCCGGCTCCCCGGAGTCCCTTTTCATGGGCGCGCAGATCACGGACATCCCGGAAAAGTGCGCGGAGGCCTGTCCCATCGCCCACATCCGCCCGGACGCGCCGCCATTTCTCATCATCCACGGCGACGCGGACCCCGTTGTCCCCCTGGACCAGAGCCAGCGGTTTTATTCGGCGCTGAGGGCCGCCGGATGCGGCGCGGAGCTGTACGTCGCCCCCGGCAGGGGACACCACGGGGAGTACTGGTACCACGAGCCGTGGGTCAGCGGCATGTGCTTTGATTTCCTGGACCGGCGGCTGAAAGGCCATGGGGAGAGCAACGCATAAAATAAAAGAGGCATAAGCGGCTGACGCTTATGCCTCTTTGGTATTCATCGTATGTTATCGGCCCTGTAGACGATCCTGGCGCTGCCGTGGCGCTGGACGAGATAGTCGCCCTGGGGCAGCGCCTTCCCGGCGCCGCCGTCCCCGTAGTGGGGCAGGATGCGGTCATAGACCGTCTCCCCGTTGGGTCCCGGGGGCATGGGGGGCGGCCCGAAGGGGCCGCGCATGGTCTCCGGCTGGCCCAGGTCTCCGGCCAGTATCTTCTCCGCACAGGCGTGGTAGTCGTCCAGGATGGACGCGTCCAGCACGCCGGCCCCGGCCAGCAGCCTATCGAACTCGCCCCGGTGGGCCATGAGCTTTTCCGTGTAGCCATGGAACACCGCCACGCTCACGTTCAGCGTCTTTCCCATGCGCATGAACTCGTCGCCGGTGACCAGCAGCCGTTCCGTCCGGTCCAGCAGGGCGATGCCGTCGGGGGTGTGGTCCGGGATGTCGAACACCTCCAGCGTCCGCCCGCCCAGGTCATACACGAAGCCCTCGGACACGGCTGCCTTCTCGTAGTCCCGGGGGAAGTCGACGCCCGCAAAGCTGGCGTAGGGAACGGTGGCGCGGCCGAAGCCCGCCGGGGCCATGTAGGTCTTTTCAAAGTAGGCGTTGTTGGCGCTGTGGTCGAAGTGGCTGTGGGTGTTGAAGGCGTTTTTCACAGGCACATCGGTGAGGGTCTGCAAAAAGGCCCGCAGGTCGCCCGCGCCGTAGCCGGTGTCCACGGCCACGGCCTCCTTTTCCCCGGCCAGCAGATAGGAGTAGTCCCCGGAGCTGGTGATCTGCCAGGTGCGGGGGGCGATCTGCGCGGCCCGGAAGTATGGCTCATCCATGGGGGAGAAGGTGCCGTCCGGGTTGCGGATGAGGACATTATGCTTGCAGGAAAAGTCGATCATGGGACGGACCTCCTTATTTGTTGTTGAGCAGCGTCGCCAGATAGTCGCACAGGCGCTCCGCGCTGCCGGCGCACACGCCGGAGTTCATGGCCTGGAAGGTGACACGCTCGTACATGTCCTGTTCGCCCATGTACTTGCCCATGCCCACGCCGCCGTGGAGGCCCATCTGGGTGAAGGTGGTGATGGCGGTGAAGGGGGTGGTGGAGCGCTGCTTGATCTCCATCTCCGTCCGGGCGCAGATCTCAGCGTACACGCCCACCAGGGCGATGTCCTGCCCGATGCGCAGGAGCACGGGTTCCATGGTCTTTACGCTGCCGTCGCCAGTGAAATCGAAGGTCCGGCTGGGGCGCACCATCTCCAGAGGGGTGCGGGGGCGGCCCTCAAAGTCGATGGAGCCCACGACGGCGGAGATGGTCTCGATATCCCGGCAGGATAGAGCCTCGGCGCACTGGACCACCACGCTGCCCAGCCGCTCGCCCAGAAGCTCCACCAGCAGAAAGCCGGTCTCGTGCAGGTCCACGGTCCAGGTCCTGCCCGCCGCGCCCAGGACCGTCCGCTTGGCCTGGAAGGAGGGGCAGCCGTCGCCGCCGGCGCCGGTGCAGTACATGGCCACGCAGCCGGGCAGCTGGCCCTCCACGAAGGCGGCGCTGGCCCCGGCCAGGTCCGCGGTGATGTACCGGGAGCCGTCCGCGCCCCGGGAGCCGTCCATGACGCTGGACTGGGCGTTGTAGACGAACAGCACCGCGATGGGGCTGCCGTCCGTGGCCTCGAAGCGGACCACCGCCACATCCTTGTCGCTGGGCCCGGCCTCGCCGCTGCCCAGCCACCAGCCCTGGTCTGTCAGGATGTTGCGGTTGGTGTTGCATGTGGCGCAGCGGGCATAGCCTGCGCCCACCCGGGCGGGCCGGAGGGAGGCCAGGGCCTGCCGGGCGGCTTTCCGCACGGCCGTCTCCACCGCGGAGAAGAACAGCTCGTTGAACCGGGCCCCCTCCGGGGAGCGGTCCATGGGCGGCGCGGGGTGGGGCGTCTCCAGCACGTGCAGACAGTGGGACCAGATGCGGTCCGGGTCCAGGCCGGTCTCCTCCGAGACAGCCTGGATGACCCGGGCCGTGCCGGTCTCAAAGACGTTGTTCAGCTCCAGGTGGACCATTGCGTACCGCTCCCCGCCCGCCTCCATCAGGATGACCCGGGCGTGGGGCGCGTCGTGTATCTTATTGTAACCCTCCGGCGTGGGGAGCATCTCGGCGGGAAAGGCGATCTCTCCCTTGCCCGCGCCGGCGGAAAAGGAATGTTCGTTCATAGCGTCCTCCTATCGTGGGAGAGGTTCAGGTATGCCTCCGGGCCGTGAAGAGCCAGTCCCGCACGGCGGGGATGGCGTAGGCCGTCCGCCAGGTGCAGGTGTGGTTGGAGCCGGGGTTCGGGTCCTCGCCGGGTGGCACCACGGTGTCGCCGTCAAAGACGGTGTAGCGCACGTTGGCGTCAGCTTTCAAGGCCTCCAGGGCCATGGCGTTCAGCGCGTCCGGGCCGGCGGAGGCGTCCCAGCCGAAGCGGGCGACCTTGCCGCCGTTTTCCTCGATGGCGGCGGTGACGGCATCCATGCCCGGATGGGCCTTGAGGTCGTTGCAGCTGACCATGATCCACAGGTCCTTGCCGTGCATGGCCTTTCCGCAGCGCGCCGGGTCCCACTGTCCGGCCACCAGCAGCGCCCCGGCAAAGAGGTCCGGGTAGGTGTTCATGAGTTCGCAGCTTGTCATGCAGCCCATGGACTGGCCTGTGGTGTAGACCCGGTCACGGTCGATGCTGTAGGCGGCCATCACGTCTTCCAGCAGGGGCTTTATCATGTAGAGCCTGTCCATGCAGGTGAAGTCGTCGTGGGTCAGGATGTCCGCCGGGCCGAAGGCGGGGCAGACCACGAAGCAGGGGTGCTTGGCCTGGTCCTCCGGGGAGGCCCAGACCACGCCGCCGATGCCCTGGATAAGGGGGGTGCGGGGGTCGGCGCCCCGGCCGCCGGCGTCGGGCACGAACAGCACCAGGGGATAGCGCCGGGCGGGGTCGTAGTCCTCGGGGACGTACAGGCAGTAGGGCAGGTCCTGGAATTGACGCAGCTGGAACCGATCCACCTCCGGGCAGAGCAGCTTTTCGCAGACCACCTCCCCGGCGGGGAGCGTCTGGCCCCCGGCGGCGGTGATGGCTATGTTCTGGCGCACGGTCACATGCTGGGGCTTGGGCCCGCAGTAGCCCATGCGGGGCCCGGGCTGGCCGGGGGCTTTCGGGGGACCGCCGGGCTTGGGGCCGCCGGGACGCCGGACGGCGTAGCTCATGGGGCCGGGGCCGAAGGGGTCCGGCCTCCCGTCGGGGCCGTAGGTCACGATGGCGAAGGCCTGCTTCTGGGCGGGGTCCGTCTCCAGTATCACATAACGGCCCGCCTTTTCCGCCTGGGCGCAGGCGGCGCTGTCGTTCACATAGGCCCGCAGGACGGTGCGCTCCGCGGCGGGCACCTGGGGGGCCAGGGAATCGTCGATGACGGTGAACGCCTCCGGCGTGACGGCGCCGGGCGCAAGTTCTGTATCGTATTCCAGGGCGTATGCCACCGTCTTCTGGCCCTCGGGAAAGACCTTCGCGATGGCGGCGGCGGAGATGATGTGGCTCATGACAGCACTTCCTCTCAGGATTTCAGTTGATCTCACGCACACGGCAGCAGGAGACGAAGTGGTTGGGGGAGACCTCCTCCAGCTTCTGGGGCTGGTGGCAGGCCTCGGTGGCGTAGGGGCACCGGGAGGCGAAGCGGCATCCGGGCTTGGGGTTGATGGGGGAGGTGATCTCGCCCTTCATGGGGATGCGCTTCATGGGGGCGTGGATGTTGGCCACGGGGATGGCGGACAGCAGCGCCTGGGTGTAGGGGTGCAGGGTGTTGGAGAACAGCTCCGCCGTGGTGCACTTTTCCACCAGCTGGCCCAGGTACATGACCGCGATGTGGTCGGAGATGTGCTTGACCACCGAGAGGTCATGGGTCACGAACATGTATGCCATGCCCATCTTGTCCTGCAGGTCCATCAAAAGGTTCAGCACCTGGGCCTGTATGGACACGTCCAGAGCGGACACGGGCTCGTCGCAGACGATGAACTCGGGGTTCAGGGCCAATGCCCGGGCGATGCCCACACGCTGGCGGCGGCCGCCGTCCATCTCGTGGGGGTAGCTCTCCCGCAGGCGGCGGTCGATGCCCACCAGGTCCATGAGCTCCGCGGCCTTCTCCTTCCGCTGGGCGGGGCTGAGTTTCAGGTGCTTCAAGGGCTCCAGGATGGTGCTCTTCACGTTCATGCGGGGGTTCAGGGAGGAGTAGGGGTCCTGGAAGATGATCTGGCACTTCTCCCGCACGGCCCGGAGCTTCTTGCCTGTCACGTGGGTGATGTCCTCGCCGCTCAGCAGCACCTGGCCGTCGGTGGCCTCCTGGAGGCGGATGATGGTCCGGCCCAGGGTGGACTTGCCGCAGCCAGACTCGCCCACCACGCCCAGGGTCTCGCCCTTTTCGATGGTGAAGGACACGTCGTCCACGGCGTGGTTCTTCCCGGCGGGGACGTTGAAGTACTTCTTGACGTTCTTGACTTCGATCAGCGGTGCGGCCATAGCTTATTCCTCCTTCTCCCGCATGCAGCAGCGGCACAGATGTCCCGGCGCGATCTCCCGCAGGGGGACGTCGCCCTCCGTGCAGGCCTTGGTCTTGAAGGCACAGCGGGGGTGGAACGCGCAGCCGTGGGGCAGGTGGGTGGGGTCGGGCGGCATGCCCGGGATGGGATGGAGCCGGGGCTCGTCTTTCTCGATGTCGGGCAGGGAGCCGAACAGGCCCAGGGTGTACGGATGGGTGGGGTGGTCGAACAGTGCCTCCAGGGAGCCGTATTCGATGATCTTGCCGGCGTATATGACCGCCACCTTGTCACAGGTCTGGGCCACCACGCCCAGGTCGTGGGTGATGAGGATCATG
>CANQIH010000025.1 GCA_947624035.1 uncultured Oscillospiraceae bacterium
TCGTGGTGGGCGGCTGGAACTTCGGCTGCGGCTCCTCCCGGGAGCACGCCCCCATGGCCATCCAGGCCAGCGGCGCTTCCTGCGTCATCGCCGCCAGCTTCGCCCGCATCTTCTACCGCAACGCCATCAACATCGGCTTCCCCATCCTGGAGTGCCCCGAGGCCGCGGCGGCCATAAATAGCGGCGACAGGGTCACCGTGGACTTCGCCACCGGCGTCATCACCGATGAGACCACCGGCCAGACCTTCCAGGCGGCGGCCTTCCCGGCGTTCATCAACAACATCATCGAAAAGGGCGGTCTGCTGCCCTACTTAAAGTCCAGACAGGAGGGCTGACACATGGAATTCAACATTGCTCTGATCAAGGGCGACGGCATCGGGCCCGAGATCGTGGACGCGGCCGTGGCCGTGCTGGAGAAGGTCGGCGAGAAATACGGCCACACGTTCCGCTTCACCCGCTACCTGGCCGGCGGCGAGGCCATCGACGCCACAGGCGTCCCCCTGCCCCAGGAGACGGTAGACGGGTGCCTGGCCAGCGACAGCGTACTGCTGGGCGCGGTGGGCGGCCCCAAGTGGGACACCCTTCCCGGGGATATCCGCCCGGAGCGGGCCCTGCTGGGCCTGCGGTCCAAAATGGGCCTCTACACCAACCTGCGCCCGGCCAAGCTCTACCCGGCCCTGGCGGGCAAGTCCCCCCTGCGGGAGGACATCGTGTCCCAGGGCTTCGACCTTCTGATGGTCCGGGAGCTCACCGGCGGCATCTACTTCGGCGACCGTGGCCGCCGGGATGGCCAGTACGGCCCCGAGGCCTACGACACCGAGGCCTACTCCGTCATGGAGATCGAGCGCATCGCCCACGTGGCCTTCGCCGCCGCCCAGAAGCGCCGGAAGAAGGTCATCAGCGTGGACAAGGCAAACGTCCTGGAGACCTCCCGGCTCTGGCGGGAGACCATCCACCGCATCGCGGAGCAGTACCCGGACGTGACCGTGGAGGACATGCTGGTGGACAACACCGCCCAGCAGCTGGTGAAGAACCCCTCCCAGTTCGACGTGCTGGTCACCACCAACATGTTCGGGGACATCCTCTCCGACGAGGCCAGCCAGATCACGGGCTCCATCGGCATGCTCCCCTCCGCCTCCCTGGGCGACAGCACCCGGGGCATGTATGAGCCCATCCACGGCTCCGCGCCCCACATGGCCGGCACCGGCAAGGCCAACCCCACCGCCACCATCCTCTCCGCCGCCATGATGCTGCGCTACTCCTTCGACCTGAAGGAGGAGGCCGACTGCATCGAGGCGGCCGTGGACAAAGCCCTCAATGACAACTGCCGCACCTACGACATCGCCGTGCCCGGCATGGAGCCTCTGACCTGCGGCCAGATGGCCCAGGCCATCGTGGACAGGATCTAAGGAGCATCGCATATGAAATTGACTGGCGCAAGGATCCTCCTGGAATGTCTGCTGGAGCAGGGCGTGGACACGGTCTTCGGCTACCCCGGCGGCACCATTCTGAACGTCTATGACGCCCTGTATGACTACAGGGACAAGATCACCCACATCCGCACCGCCCATGAGCAGGGCGCGGCCCACGCCGCGGACGGCTATGCCCGCTCCACCGGCAAGGTGGGCGTGTGCTTCGCCACCTCCGGCCCCGGGGCCACCAACCTGGTCACCGGCATCGCCACCGCCTATATGGACTCCTCCCCCGTGGTGTTCATCACCTGCAACGTGGGTGAGAACCTGATCGGCCGCGACTCCTTCCAGGAGGTGGACATCACCGGCATCACCATGCCCATCACCAAGTGCAACTACCTGGTGCGCCACGCGGACCAGCTGGCCGACATCGTCCGGGAGGGCTTTGCCATCGCCCGCAGCGGCCGGCCTGGCCCGGTGCTCATCGACATTTTGAAAAACGCCACGGCGGAGGAGACGGAGTACGCCTTCCTCCCCCGGGAGAAGCACCACACCCGGGGCCGTCTGGCCGCCCTCATCGGCCGGGCCAGCCACGACATGACCGCCCCCGAGCCGGACATCGAGGACATCGACACCCTGGCCCACCTCATCGGCGAGGCGGAGCGGCCCCTCATCATCTGCGGCGGCGGCGTGGTCCGGGGCCGGGCCCACGAGGAGCTGGCGGAGTTCGCCCAGAAGGTGGACGCCCCCGTGGCCATCACGGTCATGGGCGCCGGCGGCTTCAACGGCCGCAACCCCCTGACCACCGGCATGATCGGCATGCACGGCTCCCAGGCCAGCAACATGGCCGTGGACGCCTGCGACCTGCTCATCGCCCTGGGCTGCCGGTTCTCCGACCGGGTGGCCCTGAACCCCGCCACCTTCGCCAAGCAGGCGGTCATCGTCCAGGTGGACATCGACCGCTCCGAGATCAACAAAAACGTCCAGACCAGCCACCACATCGTGGGCGACGTGAAGCGGGTGCTGAGCCTTCTCAATGAGCGCATCGGCCAGAAGGACAACAAAGCCTGGAAGGACTACGTGTTCTCCTTCCCCACCGAGACGGAGTACGAGCTCACCGGCGAGGCGCTGACCCCCAAGCAGATCTCCGACATCGTGGCCCGCACCGCCCCCTGGGACACCATCGTGGCCACGGACGTGGGCCAGCACCAAATTTGGGTCACCCAGCACTTCCACTACGACTACCCCGGGCAGCTTCTCACCTCCGGCGGCTTTGGCTCCATGGGCTTCGGCCTGGGGGCCGCCATCGGCGCGAAGATCAGCCACCCGGACAAGACGGTCCTGCACATCACCGGCGACGGCAGCTTCCGCATGAACTGCAACGAGCTGGCCACCGTGGCCTACTACGACCTGCCCATCATCACCATCATCTTTGATAACCGCACCCTGGGCATGGTCCGCCAGTGGCAGACCCTCATCTACAACCAGCGCTACTGCGAGACCGACATCAAGAAGGAGCCGGATTTCGTGAAGCTGGCGGAGGCCTATGGTCTCTCCGGCCGCCGGGTCAACAACGCCGCGGACTTCGAGGCCGCCCTGAAAGAGGCTTTGACCTGCGGCCACGGCTACGTCATCGACGCGGTCATCGACGTGGATGAGAAGGTCCGGCCCATGGTCAACGGCGGCGACCACATCACGCAGTTTTTACTGAACTAAGGAGGGCGCAGAGTTATGAGAAAGAACCGCTATACCCTGGCCGTCCTGGTGGACAACGAGTCCGGCGTGCTGAGCCAGGTGTCCCGCCTGTTCTCCCGGAAGGGCTACAACATCGAATCCCTGGCCGTGGGCACCACCGACACCCCCACCGTCAGCCGTATCACCATCGAGGTCATGGCCGAGGACGACGCCCGGGCCAGGCTCCTGTGCAACCAGCTTCGGAAGCTGTTCCCGGTCCACTCGGTGAAGCTGCTGGACTCCAGCCACTCCATCCGGCGGGAGCTGGTGCTCATCAAGGTCAAGGCCGGCACCACCGAGGCCCGAAGCGAGATCATCCAGATCGCCAACATCTTCCGGGGCAGCGTCATCGACGTGGCGCCCACCTCCCTCACCATCGCCGTCATCGGCGAGGAGGCCAAGACCGACGCCATCGAGACCCTGCTGGAGAAGCACGGCATCCTGGAGCTGGTCCGCACCGGCGTGGTGGCCCTGGAGCGCGGCGCCTACACCATCGACGACGACACCAAGGAGAAGGGCGAATTCAACTACGGCAAGGTAGCTTTTTCGTAAGAACAGCTGCCTTTACTGCCGACTCCCTTGGCTCCCCCTGGGGGGAGCTGGCCGCCGCTGTAAGCGGCGGTCTGAAGGGGGGAACACAGAATACCCCCTAGCGCGTTCGTCCGGGCTATCTGCCCCGGACCGTGACCATGGTCCTGGGGGCAGACAGCCCGTCCTCACCGCCAAAAACCTATTATTTAAAATCTATCATATAAGGAGAAAACTATCATGGCAAAGATGTACTACGAGCAGGACTGCGACCTCAATGTGCTCAACGGCAAGAAGATCGCCATCATCGGCTACGGCTCCCAGGGCCACGCCCACGCCCAGAACCTCCGGGATTCCGGCTGCGACGTAATCGTGGGCCTGCGCAAGGGCAAGAGCTGGACCAAGGCCGAGGAGGACGGCTTCACCGTCATGACCGTGGCCGACGCCGCCAAGACCGCCGACATCATCATGATGCTGGTCAACGACGAGCGGGCCGCCGACATCTATAAGGAGTCCGTGGCCCCCAACCTGTCCGCCGGCAAGGCCATCGCCTTCGCCCACGGCTTCAACATCCGCTACCAGCAGATCGTGCCTCCCGCCGACGTGGACGTGTTCATGGCGGCCCCCAAGGGCCCCGGCCACACCGTCCGCGGCACCTATGTCGCCGGCAAGGGTGTGCCCTGCCTGGTGGCCGTGGAGCAGAACGCCACCGGCCGCGCCCTGGAGATCGCCCTGGCCTACATCGCCGGCATCGGCGGCGCCCGGGCCGGTATCATGGAGACCACCATGCACGACGAGACCGAGACCGACCTGTTCGGCGAGCAGACCGTCCTCTGCGGCGGCGTGGTGGACCTGATGCAGTGCGGCTTTGAGGTCCTCTGCGAGGCCGGCTATGCCCCGGAGAACGCCTACTTCGAGTGCATCCACGAGATGAAGCTCATCATCGACCTCATCAACAAGGGCGGCGTGGCGGCCATGAACTACTCCATCTCCGACACCGCCGAGTACGGCGAGTACGTCTCCGGCCCCCGGGTACTGCCCCACGACATCGTGAAGGCCAACATGCGGGCCGTGCTCTCCGACATCCAGGACGGCACCTTTGCCGGGAAGTGGATCGCCGAGAACAAGAACGGCCGCACCTTCTTCAACTCCAAGCGTGCCCAGCTGGCCAAGCACCCCATGGAGATCGTTGGCAAGGAGCTGCGGGACAACATGCTCTGGAAGGACAGCGCCGAGGGCGACAAGGGCCTCGATTCCGCTTCCAACTAAGGAGAACACGCCATGCGTTCCGAACAAGTCAAGACCGGCGTGGAGCGGACGCCCAACCGCAGCCTGCTCTACGCCCTGGGCTATACGGACGAGGAGCTGAGCCGCCCCCTGGTGGGGGTGGTCAGCTCCTACAATGAGATCGTTCCCGGCCACATGAACATCGACAAGATCGCCGAGGCCGTGAAGGCCGGTATCCGGGCCGCCGGCGGCACGCCGGTGATGTTCCCGGCCATCGCCGTGTGCGACGGCATCGCCATGGGCCACATCGGCATGAAGTACTCCCTGGTGACCCGGGACCTGATCGCCGACTCCACCGAGGCCATGGCCATCGCCCACCAGTTCGACGGCCTGGTGATGATCCCCAACTGCGACAAGAACGTGCCCGGCCTGCTCATGGCCGCGGCCCGGCTGAACGTGCCGGCCATCTTCGTCTCCGGCGGCCCCATGCTGGCCGGAAAGCTGTCCGACGGCCGGCGCACCTGCCTTTCCCACATGTTCGAGGCCGTGGGCGCCTACCACGCCGGGAAGCTGGACGAGGCCGGCGTGGCCGAGTACACCGAGAACGCCTGTCCCACCTGCGGCAGCTGCTCGGGCATGTACACCGCCAACTCCATGAACTGCCTCACCGAGGCCATCGGCATGGCCCTGCGGGGCAACGGCACCATCCCCGCCGTGTATTCCGCCCGGCTGCGCCTGGCCAAGCACACCGGCATGAAGATCATGGAGCTCATCGAAAAGGACATAAAGCCCCGGGACATCATGACCCCCGCCGCCTTCCACAACGCCGAGACCGTGGACATGGCCCTGGGCTGCTCCACCAACACCATGCTCCACCTGCCCGCCATCGCCCATGAGGCCGGGGTGGACATCGATCTGCACATGGTCAATTCCATCAGCGCCAAGACCCCCAACCTCTGCCACCTGGCCCCTGCCGGGGACACCTTCATGGAGGACCTGGACCAGGCCGGCGGCGTCTGGGCCGTCATGGCCGAGCTCACCAAGGCGGGCCTGCTGGACACCTCCTGCCTCACCGTCACGGGAAAGACCGTGGGCGAGAACCTGGAGGGCGTCACGAACCGGGACGCCGCCCTCATCCGGCCTCTGGAGGACCCCTTCTCCCCCACCGGCGGCATCGCCGTGCTGTACGGCAACCTGGCCCCGGACGGCTGCGTGGTGAAGCAGAGCGCCGTGGCCCCGGAGATGATGGTCCATTCCGGCCCCGCCCGGGTCTTTGACTCTGAGGAGGACGCCATCGCCGTCATCTACGCCGGGGGCATCCACCCCGGGGACGTGGTGGTCATCCGCTACGAGGGCCCCAAGGGCGGCCCCGGCATGCGGGAGATGCTAAACCCCACCTCCGCCATCTGCGGCATGGGCCTGGGCGAGAGCGTGGCCCTCATCACCGACGGGCGCTTCTCCGGCGCCACCCGGGGCGCGTCCATCGGCCACGTGAGCCCCGAGGCCGCCTCCGGCGGGCTCATCGGCCTGGTGGAGGAGGGCGACGTCATCTCCATCGACATCCCGAATCACACCATCTCTCTGGACGTGCCCGACGACGTGCTGGCCGCCCGGAGGGCCGCCTGGGTCTGCCCGGAGCCCAAGGTCAAGACCGGGTATCTGGCACGGTACGCCAAGCTGGTCTCCTCCGCCGACAAGGGCGCCATTTTGCAATGACAGAGATTGTACATACCGGCCTTGACGCGCTGGTGCTGTTCCGCCCGGACCAGGGGTCTCTCCTGGCCCGGACGGCGCCCGCCGCCATGGGGACCGCCCCGGCGGCCCCGGCCCTGGGCCCGCTGCTGACGGAGGCCGTCCGCAGCGGCTGGCAGGGCGACCTGTGGCGCTGCTGCCTCACCCAGGCGCTGGTGGAGAGCGAGAACCCCTTCTCCCTGGCCTGCGAGCGCCGCGAGGCGGTGCGGGACAGCCTGTGGGACATCGCCCTCACGGACATGGCGGTCTACAAGGCCCTCTTCGACCTGACCCTGCCCGCCGCCTTCGGCCCGGTACGGGACTTCCGCCACGACGGCCAAAACGCCCCCCGGCTGGAGGCCGGCCGGCGCGTCCAGGTCCTGGCGGAGGCGCTGGCAAAGACGGAGACGGCGGAGGACATGCTCACCGTCCTGACCCGGTACTACGAGCGCCACGGCCTGGGCATGCTGGGTCTGGGGCAGCTGTTCCGCGTGAAGGAGCAGAGCGGCCGGGCCGCCCTGTTCCCGGTGGAGGGCCGCCGGGCGGTGAAGCTATCCGACCTCATCGGCTACGAGACCCAGAAGGCCCAGCTGGTGCAGAACACCGAGGCGTTCCTGGCCGGGCGGCACGCCAACAACGTGCTGCTGTACGGCGACGCCGGCACGGGCAAGTCCACCAGCGTCCAGGCCATCACCAACGAGTACGCCGGACAGGGCCTGCGGCTCATCGAGCTATACAAGCACCAGTTCGGCCTCATCCCGGACCTGCTGAGCCAGATCAAGGGCCGGAACTACCGGTTCATCCTCCTGCTGGACGACCTGTCCTTTGAGGAGAACGAGGTGGAGTACAAGCGCCTCAAGGCCGTCATGGAGGGCGGCGGCGAGGCTGCGCCGGAGAACGTGCTCATCTACGCCACCTCCAACCGGCGGCACCTCATCCGGGAGACCTGGTCCGACCGCAGCGACATGCAGCACGACGGGGACGTGCACCGCTCCGACACCATGGAGGAGAAGCTGTCCCTGGCCGGGCGGTTCGGGCTCCAAATTTACTACCCCAACCCCACCTATGAGGAGTACCACGCCATCGTCAGGACGCTGGCCAGGCGCACGGCGGGGCTGGAGGCGCTCACGGCAGAGCAGCTGCGCTCCGCCGCCAGCACCTGGCAGGTGCGCCACGGCAGCCGCTCCGGCCGCTCCGCCCAGCAGTTCATAAACGACCTTCTCTGCCACATGCCGGAACTCACCAAAGAAAGCGAGACGACCCATGCTGACCCTCGATAAGATATACCAGGCGGCGTTCACCCTGAAGGGCGTGGCCCGCAAAACAGACCTTCTCCACGCCGTGAATCTGAGCCATGACGCCCAGATATACCTCAAGAGCGAGAACCTCCAGGTCACCGGCAGCTTCAAGCTCCGGGGCGCCTACAACAAGATATCCTCCCTCACCCAGGAGCAGCGGGCCGCGGGCATCATCGCCTGCTCCGCCGGCAACCACGCCCAGGGCGTGGCATTGGCCGCCACCCGCATGGGCATCCGCAGCGTGGTGTGCATGCCCGACGGCGCGCCCATCAGCAAGGTGGAGGCCACCAAGCGCCTGGGCGCGGAGGTGGTGCTGGTGAAGGGCGCCTATGACGACGCCCACGCCTACGCCCTGGAGCTCCAGAAAAAGACGGGCGCCACCTTCATCCACCCCTTCAACGACGAGCTTGTCATCGCCGGCCAGGGCACCATCGGTCTGGAGATCCTGGACCAGCTGCCGGAGGTGGACGCGGTGATCGTCCCTGTGGGCGGCGGCGGGCTCATATCCGGCGTGGCCTTCGCCATCAAGTCCCTTAACCCCAATGTGAAGGTCTACGGCGTCCAGGCAGCCAACGCCCCCAGCATGGCGAAAAGCCAGCAGGACGGGCACATCGTCACCCTGGACACCGTGTCCACCTTCGCCGACGGCATCGCCGTCAAGACGCCGGGGGACCTGACCTTTGAGATGACACGCAAATACGTGGACGACATCGTCACCGTCTCCGAGGACGAGACCGCCGCGGCCATCCTGGCCCTCATCGAGCAGCAGAAGCTCATCGCCGAGGGCGCCGGGGCCGTCAGCGTGGCCGCCGCCATGTTCGGAAAGCTCCCCATCCAGGGGAAGAAGGCGGTGTGCATCGTCTCCGGCGGCAACATCGACGTGAACATCCTCTCCCGGGTCATCACCCGGGGCCTGGTCATGGGCGGCCGCAACAGCATTTTGCAGATCGCCCTGGAGGACAAGCCCGGCCAGCTGCTGGGCGTCAGCGAGATCATCTCCCGCTGCGGCGGCAACGTGGTCTCGGTCCACCACGAGCGGTCCGACGCCAACATGGCCATCTCCAGCTGCTTCCTCAAGATCGGCATGGAGACCCGTGACTTCGCCCAGATACAGACCATCAAGGACGAGCTGACCCGCGCCGGGTTCCGCATCGTCTCCGATAGGACCCAGGAGGGCTGACCCAGCAAAAAGCGCCCAGACCGGGCGCTTTTTATCTCTTATGCCAAACGCCCGCCCCGGGCAAAAACCGGGGCGGGCGCGTCTTGTCTTATTACCGGTCCATGAACGTGTAGAGTATCCGCGCCGCGGCGGCCCGGGTGATGGGGCCGTCCTCCGGCGCCTCATCGCCTATGAGGCCAAGGGCCTGGGCGATGGCCGTGTAGCCGTCGTCCGTATCCTCGCCGCTGAGCAGCTTCGCCGCGTCGCCGTACCGGGAGGCGCCCACGATCATCTTCACGAAGCCCATCTCCGTCACCGGCGCGTCCGGCTCCCATTCGCCCTTGGCCACGAAGCCGTTCCACACGGCCCGCTCGCCCAGCCAGCCGTCGTCCCGCTCCACACCGGAATAGTTGCCTCCGGCCCGGAGCAGCAGCGTCACGGCGTCCCGCTGGATCAGGGTCTCGCCGGGCTTGAACTCGCCGCCCTCGAAGCCCACGCCGGCCACGCCCAGGGCCTCGATCATGTCCTTTTCCTCCACGCCCTCCAGGTCGCTGTACTCGTAGCTGTCCGCGGTATTGGCGGCGTCCGACACCGGTTCGCCGGTGAGGGCGTCCACGCCGCTCACCTCATCCAGGCCGTCGTAGAAGTAGGCCAGCCGCAGCTCCTCCACGTAGGTGTAGCCCCACTGCTGGTATAGGGCATACAGCTCCCCGTCCAGGGCGGCCACGTCCACCGGCCAGGCCACATAGCCCAGCGCCGCGTCCAGGGCCCCGGCATAGGCGGCCTTGGCCTCGTCCGCTCCTATGATGCCCTCGCTGGGGGCGAAGGTCATGTCCTCGTCCCACTCATACCCGTAGCTGTCCACGGTCCCGGTGGCGGGGTTCAGCTCCGCCCGCAGGTAGTTCTCCGGGAAGGGGTACCCGTCGTGGACCCGGACGTAGAGGAAGCCCTCGTCGTCGGACCACTGCGTCAGGCTGTTGGGCTCCGTCTCGGGGAACAGATCCGGCGCGGCCTGGGCCAAAAACGCCTCCGCGGCGTCCCGGGTGTCCGCCTCGTCCGGCACGATGGTCTCGTCCTTCTGCCACAGGGGATAGCTGGTGCTGACGCTCTCCAGCGTTCCGGTCTTGGCGTCGGCAGAGATGTACTTCGTGATGGTCAGGCTCTCGCCCCACTGCTGTGCCTGGGCGAACTCATCGGCGGTGTAGCCGTAGAGCTGGTCCCCGGTCATTTCCTTCGTGTACCGCAGGGCGGCGGTGATGTCGCCGGTCTCACTGTCCACGCTGTAAGAACACCGCTGGAGCGCAAAGCCATCCAGGCCCAGGGCCGCTATGGCCCGCAGGGCCCCGTCCAATTCGTCCTGGCCCATGGCCCCGGCGTAGTTCTCGATGGAGGCGAGCTCCGTCTCCGTCAGGGACACGCTCTTATCGGCGCCCATCGTGTCCATGGCCGCGGACGCCTCCGCCATGGGCATGGGGCCATAGCCGTTGGACCCGCCGCTCAGGGCGTCATACAGCGCGTCCATGTCCACCGCCTCGCCGGTGATGGCATCCACCACCGTGTAGGGCCCCACGGGCACGTACCGCAGCCGGGCGTTCCCCTCCCCGTCGGAGACATAGTATAGCTCCAGGGAAATGGCCCCGGACAGGCCGTCCGCCCCCACTTGGGCGTCTGCTTCCGGCTTTTCAGAGGGCATCTCCCCCACATAGGCCGAATATGCGTCGCTGCGGTCAAAGGTGTATATGCCGTTGCCGTCCACCTCCAGATTGAAGGTCACCGGGCTGGGCAGGCCGTTCATGTCCACGGTGCCGGAGAACCGGTAGTAGCCGTTCCGGCCCAGGTAGGCTCGGGTGCTCTCGATCCGGGCGGTCTCGCCCTCGCCCATGAGCCTTGTCAGCCAGTCCTCCGCCTGGGCGGCGGCCTCGTCCCGTTCCAGAGCCGGGAAGGCGGGGTCGAAGCCGTAGAACTGGTCGGAGCTGTCGTCACTGTGCCAGCGGTAGACCGTCATCACCTTGCCGCTCTCGTCGGCCTCCACGGACAGGGACCGCACATCGTCGGACCAATTGAGGCTCCACCGGGGGGAGACACCGTCCCGCAGGTCGCCGTAGAACTCCGTGTACCCGTCGTCCACGGCCAGGGCCTCCTTGACCTTCAGCGTCACGTCCGTCAGCGCCTGGTCCAGGCCGGCCGCCTCCCCGGAGGCGGGCCCCTCCGCGGGAGCGGCGCCGTCCAGCACGAAGGCCGGGTCCTCAATGGCGGGCTCGGGGGGCGTCTCCGCCGCCAGGGCCGGCGCGGCCAGGGCCAGCAGCATCGCAAGGCTCACGAGAAAAGACAGAAACCGTTTCATGGTATGTCTCCTTTCACAGTCGTTACACCCGGTATGACGGCCGGGCGCCGCAAAAGTTCCCCCTCATTATACTTGAGATGTCATTATTTGTAAACCTCGCCGGGCAGAGCAAGAAAAGGCTTGACACGGCTCGGGAAATCTGGTAATATAATGGCCGTTCAAAGACAGCTGGCATGCCCGCGAGGGCTATAAGACCCGCCGAGGACACCACATGAATAGCTCTTTCTGTGTGTCTTTGTCTCTTTGGACAAGGACATTTTTCATACTCAGGAGGTGAAAATCCAAACCATGCCCAGCAAAGCAGTTCTCACTGAAAAGCAGGCGATCGTCGAGGCGCTGACCAAGCGCATCCAGGAGGCCCAGGGCGGCGTTCTGGTGGACTACAAGGGCATCAACGTGGCTCAGGACACCGAGCTGCGCCGCGACCTGCGGACCAAGAACGTGGAATACACGGTCGTGAAGAACACCCTGACCCGGTTCGCCATGGACAAGGCCGGCCTGTCCGGTCTGGACGAGCAGCTCAACGGCACCACGAGCCTGGCCACCAGCGCGGAGGACCCCCTGGTCCCCATCCATGAGATCACGGAGTTCGCCAATAAGTTCGGCGATCTGTTCACCGTGAAGGGCGTGTTCGTGGACGGAAAGGTCCTGAACGACGCCGAGGTGGCGGAGCTCGCTCCCCTGCCCTCCCGCGACGCGCTGTACTCCAAGGTGCTCGGCACCATGCTGGCTCCCATCACGTCCCTGGCCGTCGTCCTGGGACAGGTCCTGGAGCAGAAGGGCGGCTCCGTGGAGTCCGCTCCCGCTGAGGAAGCCCCCGCCGCCGAGTGATCGCGGCACACACAACATTTTACTATAAGATTTGATTCAGGAGGATCGAATAAAATGGCTAGCGAAAAAGTTACCGCTATGATCGAGGAGATCAAGGCCCTGTCCGTTCTGGACCTGGCTGAGCTCGTGCATGCTATCGAGGACGCCTTCGGCGTCTCCGCCGCCGCCGCTGTCGCCGCTCCCGCCGCCGCCGCTGCCGGCCCCGCTGTGGAGGAGAAGACTGAGTTCGACGTCGTCATGACCGACTTCGGTTCCGAGAAGATCAAGGTCATCAAGGAAGTCCGCGCCATCACCAACCTGGGCCTGGCCGAGGCCAAGGCGAAGGTCGAGGGCATCCCCGCCGTCATCAAGGAGCAGGTCTCCAAGGAAGAGGCCGAGGAGCTCAAGAAGCGTCTCGAGGACGTGGGCGCGAAGGTCGAGCTCAAGTAAGTCGTCAGAACAAGCTTCATAGGTCAACGCCTGCCGCATGCGGCAGGCGTTGATCATTTCGCTGTTCTTTCTCTCCCCACGCGGCAAGCGTGCCGCGCGAGGGCCTCATCTCAATATGTTGCCGCCCGAGGCGGCTGTTTGAAATTCTTTGCCAAGCCCCTCGGCTCCCCCTGGGGGGAGCTGTCAGCGGCTTTTCAGGCCGCTGACTAAAGGGGGGCTCTCTCAGCCCGGCAGCGCCCTGGCCAAGATCGAGGCGGGCCAGCGGCACATATATCCCGACGAGCTGAAATGTCTGCGGGACATCTTCGGCGTGCGCTATGAGGAACTGTTCATCTGACGCCCTTCTCCGGGAACAAGCCGCCGGAGCATATATATGCCCGATACCGCTTTAAACGCTTGAATTTGTCGTCCGGGGACGATATAATAAACGCAGCACTTCCATATCTCCGAGAGAGACACAGGAGGCCGTCATGATCGATTTTGAGAAAACGACGTATTTTTCTAGCGAACCTGTGACCCAGCAGACCGGCAGCTCTCTGGTCACCATATTCGACGGCGTCACTGCGCCGCGGACGATCCAGCTCAGCCAGTTCGGCAGGAACGTGGTGTACTTTGGCCGCAGCCCCAGAAACGACATCGTGCTCACCTCCCAGGTGGTCTCCGGGGAGCACGGCCGGTTCGTATACAACGGCAGCGCCTGGTACATGGAGGACAAGGCCGCGTACATGGACCGGCCCAGCACCAACGGCCTTCTCTACAACAACGCCCCCATCATCTCCCACCTCATCAGCGACGGCGACTTCATCCGTATCGACGACATGGTGGAGACCGTCTCCCAGGGCGTTTTGTTCGTCTTTTCCTCTGAC
The DNA here is from genome assembly GCA_947624035.1 of uncultured Oscillospiraceae bacterium. Lineage (GTDB taxonomy): Bacteria > Bacillota > Clostridia > Oscillospirales > Oscillospiraceae > CAJOIG01. The sequence continues at coordinate 13,560 of CANQIH010000025.1, forward strand.
GGCTCGGACAACCGGTGGCGCACCTTCCCCCTGCCCCAGAAACCGGTGCTGACCATCGGCCGGGACCAGAGCTGTGACATCACCCTGCCCCACGTGTCGGTGTCCAAGCTGCACGCGAAGATCGCCCGGGCCCAGGACGGCCACTGGTATATCATGGACAGCGGCAGCACCAACGGCGTCATCGTCAACAACCGGCGCCTCACCGGCCGGGCGCGGCTCCATGAGAAGGACGTCATCGTCATCACCAACTCCAAGCTGATCTTCACGGAGCAGGCCATCTTCTACTGCTGCTACACCAGCGGCATCTCCGTGGACGCCTCCGACATCGTCATCCGCCGCGGCAAGGGCAAGAAGTCCTTCGTCACCAGCAACCACGTGACGGTCAACGTCCGGCCGGGGGAGCTCATCGCCATCATCGGCGGCTCCGGCGCCGGCAAGTCCACCATCCTCAACTGCATGTGCGGCTACCTGCGCCCCAGCGAGGGCCAGGTGTTCATCAACGGCATCGACCTCTATCAGAACTTCGACTCCCTGAAAAAGCTGGTGGGCTACGTGCCCCAGTCGGACATCGTCTACGACAACCTGACCCTGTACGACATGCTCATGTACACCGCCAAGCTGCGCCTGCCCAAGGACACCTCTCCCGCGGAGCGTGACGCCGCCATCGCCCGGTCCATCGACATGGTGGAGCTCACGGAAAAGCGCAACAGCCTCATCCGGTCCCTGAGCGGCGGCCAGCGCAAGCGGGCCAGCATCGCCGTGGAGCTGCTGTCCGACCCCAACCTGCTGTTCCTGGACGAGCCGGCCTCCGGCCTGGACCCCGGGACGGAGCGGAACCTGATGCAGTCCCTGCGCAAGATGGCGGACGGCGGCAAGACCGTGATCCTGGTCACCCACAGCACGCTCCAGCTGCAGATGTGCGACAAGATCGTGTTTATGGGCAAGGGCGGCAACCTGTGCTTCTACGGCTCCTACAACGAGGCCCTGGCCTTCTTCGGCGTGTCCGACGTGGTCAACGTGTACAACATGATCACCGAGCAGCCCACCCTGTGGAGCACCAGATTCGAGCGGTCCCGGGTGGTCCCGGGGAAGGCCCGGGAGACCGCCGCCGTGTCCAAGCGGTCCAAAGAGAGCCGCCTCCGGCAGCTGGGGGTGCTGTGCTCCCGGTACCTGAAGCTGGTGGCCAACGACCGGCAGCGGTTGCTGCTGCTCCTGCTGCAGGCGCCCCTTCTGGCCGTGCTCATCTCCTTCGTGGCCGACGGGAATCAGTTCGATCAGTATGAGATGACAAAGAGCCTGCTGTTCGCCCTGTCCTGCTCCGCCTTCTGGGTGGGCATGCTGAACGCCATCCAGGAGATATGCAAGGAGCGCACCATCATGAAGCGGGAGTATATGACCGGCCTGTCCCTGACCGCCTACATACTCTCCAAGATCATCGTGCTGGGCATCCTGTGCCTCATCCAGAGCGCCATGATCACCGGCGTGTTCAGCGTGATGGTGGGCCTGCCGGAGGAGGGCGTCATGACCGCGCCGTTCCTGGAGCTTCTGGTGACCACCTTCATCACGGCTGTTTCCTCCGCCGCCATGGGCCTTTTCGTGTCCTCGCTGTTCACCAACGCGGACCGGGCCATGACCGTCGCCCCCATCCTCCTCATGCCCCAGATCCTGTTCTCCGGCCTGATCTTCAAGCTCAGCGGCGCCACCGAGATCATCTCCTGGGCGGCCGTCTGCCGGTGGAGCATGGAGGGCTATGGCACCACCGCCGACCTGAACTCCCTGCCCCTGAAGCTCCAGCAGGAGGGCATCATGATCCCCCACGAGGCGGAGTCGTTCTTCGACTTCACCACCTCCCACCTGCTGATATCCTGGGGCATCCTGGTGCTGTTCATCGTGATATTCCTGGTCCTGTCCCGGCTGGTCCTGTCCCGGGTCGGCAAAGAGAAGTCCTGACGCGGATGCCGCAGTAAGTAGACATAATACTGTTTACATAATTATCAGGAGACGCCTATGATCCGTGAAAAGAGTTGCGGGGCGGTCATATTCGCCCGGCGGGGCGAGGATATCCTCTGGCTGGTGGAGCACATGCGCAAGGGCCACACGTCCCTGTGCAAGGGCCATGTGGAGCATGGCGAGACCGAGCACGACACCGCCGCCCGGGAGATACGGGAGGAGACGGCACTGTCCGTCACGTTCCTGGACGGGTTCCGGGAGCGCATCGAGTACAGCCCTTACGAGGGCTGTATGAAGGAGGTCATCTTCTTTCTGGCCCGGGCGGACAGCACGGAGGTGACCGCCCAGCCCGAGGAGGTATCGTCCATCCAGTGGCTGTCCTATGAGAATGCCCTGGCCGCCCTCACATATGAGGACGACCGGCGCATCCTGACCGCGGCGAGGGAATATCTGAAAAGCCGGTGAGCGAGTGATATGCTCCCTCTATGGAAGACAGTGAAAAAAGACACTGCATCCATGGAGGGAGCATTATTATGGGCAAAAA